>JASIGB010000109.1:0-8309 GCA_030045355.1 Bryobacteraceae bacterium | reverse complement strand
ATTGCGGAGCGCGCGCCCGGCGAGAATGTAGAAATCCTGGATGGCGGCCACCGGCCCCTTCAGGAAATCGAGCAAACGGGCTCCTCCATCTCCCGATGCTAGCACGCCGTCCAATCGCGGGTGCTCGCTAGGCCAGCGCCGCGCGCGGCAACGCGCCGAACCTCCGCTCACGCGACCGGAACTCAGCCACCGCGGCGGCCAGATCGGAGGCGGCGAAGTCCGGCCACATCACTGGAGTGAATACCAGCTCGGCGTAGGCGCACTCCCACAGCAGGAAGTCGCTCAGGCGCTGCTCGCCGCCGGTACGGATCAGCAAATCGACATCCTGCGCGCCGAGCACTTGGGAAAATGCCTCGCGCGTGGTCCGGCCCCGGTGAGCGTGCGCGGAGACCGCCTGCGCGGCGGCCAGGATCGCGTCGCGCGAGGAGTAATCGATCGCCAGGCGCAGGTGCAGCCTCTCGCCTTTTGACGTAGCGCTCTCGCACTCCTCGATCACCGGCAGCAACAGCCGCGGCAGGCGGTCCCGCCGGCCGATCACTGAGACGCGCACGCCTTTTTCGATGCACTTGGCCTGCTCACGCCGCAAATAGGTGTGGAACATCTTCATCAACGCGGAAACTTCCGGTTGCGGCCTGCGCCAGTTGTCGGAGGAGAACGCGTACACTGTCAGCGTGTCGATGCCCAGATCCGGCGCGGCTTCCACCGTGCGGCGTAAAGCCTCCGCGCCAGCCTTGTGCCCCGCCACGCGCGGAAGGCCGCGTGCCGACGCCCAGCGCCCGTTGCCGTCCATGATAATGGCCGCATGCAACAGCGGCCCGGTAGGATTGTGGGAACCCGGACCGCTTGAAGTGCTTTGTGACATAAAGAAAAACTCCAAAAAAAGAGGACCTTGCGAAATCTAACGTTCCCGGATGGCCTGGATCAGCGCTTCCATGTGGTTCAGGTACTTTTCGAGCGCCTTCCGCCCTTGCTCCGTCAGACGATACTGTGTCTTCGGCATGCGTCCTTCAAACGATTTGCTGCACACGATGTAGGAAGCTTCTTCCAGCTTGCGCGCATGGACACTCAAGTTTCCATCGGTGGTATCGAGCAGCTTCTTCAGTTCGTTGAACGTCAGCGATGGATTCACCGCCAGCGCGCTGACGATGCGCAAGCGAATGGGTTCGTAGATCAAGCGATCCAGTTCCGGCGGAGCTTTCGCCGCCGGCGCCTTGGCCACCGCCGCGCGCGGTTTATCTGCGTCTTTGCGTAATGTGTTTTGTCTAGCCACCATACCTCCTGGCAATCACGATGCCGAAAACAATGTGCAACCCGCCGAACCCAGCTGCCAAAAACGCCGTGCTCCAGGCGAACGGCGAGAACAGGGCCACCGCTCCCAGCGACATAAAGCACAACCCCATTACCGGCACTACGCGCACCGAAAATGCGCCGCCGGTGACCACACCCGTTCCATACAGCAGTAGCCAGGCCCCGGGAATGGCCGCCGGAAAACCCGCGCGATACAGGACCGCCGTAAGCAACCCGCCCACCAGCAACGGCGGTGCGAAACTCAGAACGAACCGTCGGGCCGGCGCGGAGATTAGCGGACCCTTGGCCGCCCTGGCCTTACGCCGGATCGCCAGGCCGGCCAGCGCCAGCGCCACCGCCGCTTCCAGTAGCCAGACCGCGAGCCACCGTGCGAGCGTCGGCTGGAAACTCCCAATCGCGGCCGCGCACAACGCGCTCACACCCATGGCCACGCCGCCCCACCCCGGTACGGCGGTAAAGGAGCCCGCGCGTTCCATGGTCTCGCGAATGAACCGCAGATTGTCCATCGCGTGGGACTGCAACGAAACCGGCTGGGCGCGCGAGGCGCGGATACTCCGAACGGTAGCCATGCTGCGATTGTACGCCATCTACTTTGCGTTGTAAAGTGCCAGCGTTTTCTGATGACCCGCCCGGCTCTTGCGCCCGCGCCCCGGCTATTGGACCAATGCCTTTAGCTGCTGGATCATCATGATCAACGCCGGGCCCAGCGTCACCAGCAGCACCGAGGGGAAGATCAGGAAGAATACCGGAAAAATCAGCTTGACGCCGACCTTGCGCGCCTTCTCCTGGGCTTGCTGCCGGAAGCGCGTGCGCAGGTATTTGGCATGCGTGCGCAGAGCCGGCCCAATACTGACGCCGAAACGGTCGCTGTCGATCAGCAGATTCGCCAGTTTGCGCAACTCCGGCTCCTTGTTGCGCGCCGCCAGGGCGCGGAACGCCTCCGCGCGGCTTCCGCCCGTCCGCAGCTCGAGGAAAAGCTGTGCGAACTCCGCGGCGAGCTCCGGATGCGTGCGCTTGAGCCCGCGGCTGGCGTCGGCGAGGGATTGATCGAGCGATTGGCCGGCCTCCATCGCCAGCACCATTAGGTCGAGCGCGGCCGGAATGGCGCTCCGCAGCCGCCGCGCGCGCGCATCGACGCGCGAGCTGAGCACCCGGTCGGGTAGAAGAAATCCCAGCCCCAGGCCGCAAATCATCGGCAGCGGAGCGGCCGCGCCCTGGTGCTGGTAGAGGATCGCCAAAATCCCGAAGAGTCCTGCTAAGAACAGCGCGCTCCCGCACTTGATGCCGTAAAAGATCGCCAGCGCCGCCGGCCACCGGTAGCCCGCCGTGATCAGACGAATCCAATAGGGATTGCGTTCGTTCTTGGCGGCAGGGAAATTTTCCCCGATGGATTGAAACAGGTTGGCGAACGCGGCGCCGGGGCCGGCCGGTGCATTGCCGACCAGCAATTCCACGGAACCTTCGCCGGCCGGATCGCCCTCATTTCGCCCGAACAGACGCTGGTAGCAGTAGCCCGCCGCAGTCACGGCAGCCAGAACGAAAGCGAAGAACCCCGCAGCCAGTCCCAATCCCGTCATATAAGTCCGGTCATATCCTGATGTCCACGATCCGCCGGATCACCAAGCGCGCCACGAGCAGGCAGATCACGGCGGCGGCGATCAAATCTTTCCCGTAAGGATGGTGAATCAGCACCGCCAAATAACCCGGATTCACCACCAGCATGATGGCGGCGATCCCCAGCGGCAGACCTGCCAGCACCGCGCCGCTCATTTTGCCGTGCGCGGCCAGCGCCTGCACCTCACCCTTCAGAGACACCGACTCACGCATGTTCTCGGCCAGCGTTCCCAGTACCTCGTGCAGTTTCCCGCCGGTCCGGTTTTGTAATAGCACCGCCGATGCGAACATATTTACTTCGAGCAGCGGCACGCGCTCTGACAGATTGCTCAGCGCGTGCTCCCAGGACGTCCCCAGGTTCCCCTCCACCGCGGTCTGATGGATTTCGCCCGCTACCGGCTCTTCGCACTCGCTAGCCAGGATATCCATCGCGGCGGCGAACGGATGACCGGCACGTAGCGACCGGGCCAGCGAGTCCAGGGCGTCCGGAAAACTCTCCTCGAACCGCCGGAAGCGCCTGGCGCGGCAGCGCAAAATGTACAGGTAGGGCAGCGCCCCGACAGCCACGGCGCTCGCGATGCCGGCCCACCCGGGAATCCACTCGAATTGCATGCTGATCCCCAGTGCGACGCTCGCCCCCAGCAACATTAGCAGCGTCATGCGCCCTACCGACCAGGTGAGCCCCGCCTGCAACAGATGCCGCTGCATGATGCGCACGAAATCGGATTTCTCGAGCAGCAGTGCCCAAGGCGAAATCGTGCTCAGGGTTTCCTCTTTGAGCAGCCGCGGAGCATCGTCTAACAGGTGCTCGGAGAGATCTTCGTCCCGCGCCTGAATGCCCAGGCGCTCGAGGGCGAACCAACCGATCAGCACCGCCAGCCCCGCCGCCAGGAAGGTTGTGAGAAACACCAGAACCAAGGAGAGCGCCAGCACTTGCTTATTGCCCCCTTATTCCTCCCGGACCCCGCCGGAAAATAGCGTCGGCAACGAGAGCGCGTGGTGCGTAGAATTCTCCTTGTCCGCTGCATTCCGCAGCGCCACGCGCACCCGGCTCGCGGCATCGGCCAGCGCCACAACGTCGGCATCCTGCGCGCGAATCAGCACCGTCACGTTGGCGGGATGATTGCCGTCCGTCTGGCCGGCCGCTAGAACCTGGACGTTTTCGAGCACCGTTCTGAGTTCGCCGCCGTTTTTGTCGGTCACCGCCTGAAGATCCACCCGCGATCCGGGCCGCAGCAGGCTCAGCAGGCTTTCCGACTGCGTCACGTGCACCGTCATCGCGCGCATTCCCTTCGGCACCGGGCCTCCGGCGCGCTCGGCATCGGTGGGCGGCGGCGAGACGCGCTCCTCCAGCAGCGGCTCGTTGGCCTTCACCGGCGTCAGCAGCGTGGCTCCGATCGCGTCTTCGGTCTTGGCAAAAGAGCCGGAGATCACACCTTCCGCTTCCATCACGCGCAGATCGCCCGCCT
Source organism: Bryobacteraceae bacterium (assembly GCA_030045355.1). Classification (GTDB taxonomy): domain Bacteria; phylum Acidobacteriota; class Terriglobia; order Bryobacterales; family Bryobacteraceae; genus Palsa-89. The sequence continues at coordinate 3,918 of JASIGB010000109.1, read as the reverse complement.
GCAGCACTGTTCCGCGATCCAGGTCTCGTGCCGCGACTACCAGGGGATGCCCGGGCACCTCGGTGGAAGAGCGTAGTTTGCCCGCGAACAGTCCGTAGACGACGGCCGTCGAGATGACGGCCACCACGAAGGCGATCCCCCACAGCGGAAGCATGTTCTTCTTCATCGCGTAGTTTTCTTTCCCTTCTTCAAACTTGCGGCGAACTTTCGTCAGGCCTCACCCTTCTGCGCGGCGGGCGCACACGTTGGCCCCTGCCAGCTAAACGGCGGACCGCGAAGCAGAAAGTATCGAGTTTTGCCCTAAGGCCGCAGCCTGAATTGCCTTAGTCTCGCGTACTGCCGTGCGGGGAAGCGAGTTGCGCAACCAAGTTGCAACTGGCCACATCCAATTGTTAGGTAAATGAAAGAAAAGGCTATGTTTAGACTTTACAAAACGTTACTTGGCGGGTTGGTGGCTACCGCTCTGGTAGCGTTTCCAGCGGCTGCAACCACCAACCCCTATCCCAGTAATTACCCGGGAACCGTCAATTCCGTCCCTCAGGGCCCGCCTCAAGGACCCGGAGCTGCCGTCCCCGGAACCCTCAACTACGTCGAAGGACAAGTGAGCGTCGCCGGCCAGCCGGTCACGTCGCGCTCGGTAGGCTCGGTGCAAATGGAACCGAATCAGGTGCTCGAAACCGGCCAGGGACGCGCCGAGGTCCTGCTGACTCCTGGTGTTTTTTTGCGCGTCGGCGATAATAGCGCCGTCCGGTTGCTTTCGCCCGATCTGGCGAACACTCGTGTAGAAGTTCTCCGCGGGCAGGCCATTGTGGAAGTGACCGAGCTGTTCAAGGACAACAACATTTGGGTCGCGATGAATGGAGCCTCTACGCGGCTGGATCAACAGGGCCTCTACGCCTTCAACGCCAACATGCAACTGGTACAGGTGTTCGACGGAAAGGCAACCGTGGAGCAAGGTGACCGGAGCAAGGAGCTGGGCAAAGGCCATGAGCTCGCACTCAATGGGAATTGGAAGGTCGCGCATTTCGACATCAAGGCCCAAGCGGCTCAAGATCCGTTGTACGCTTGGAGCAATTTGCGTTCTGAGTACGAGGCTGAGGCAAGCATGCAATCGGCCCGCAATGTCTTCGTAGGCGGTTGGCCGTATTGGTATGGACCGGGATGGTATTGGAATCCCTATTGGGATATGTTCGGCTTCATCCCCGGTGACGGCATCTGGTTCAGCCCGTTTGGATACCCGTTCTACTCGCCCTGGGTGGTCGGATTCTACGGCGGCTACGGCTTCGGTTACGGCCGCGGATTCGTCGGGCACGGGCACATCGCCGGGAACGCCATCGGGCGCGGCGGCTTTGCGGCTCGCGGCGGTGGATTCGCGCGTGGCGGATTTGGCGGCGGCGGATTCGCCGGCGGAATGCGTGGTGGATTTGGCGGCGGCGGCCGGCGGTAACCGGCTTAGCTTCCCGTAGCGCGAAGCAAAAGGCTCAGTATTCGCGAACGAAGGTATCGATGCCTTCGCTCTCGATCTGGGCCTTTTTTTCGTTTAGCGCATCGGGCCTTGTGAACGGCCCGATCAGCACCCGCATCAGCACCGGAGTCGGGCCTTGGGCAACGTGCGGATCCAGTCCTTCGCCACGCAGCCGTTCCACAAACCGGCGGGTGTCTTGGGCGTCCGGGTCCAGGGCGCCCACCTGAAGATAGCGCTCTCCCGAGCGCGGCTGGATCATCGGCAATGTATCGTCACCTGAATCGCCGGCAGGCGTAACCGCGCTCGCGGGCTGGGGCCCAAGCGCCGGCGGCGTCGGGATTGCCGCCTGCGGCGCAGGTGTGGCCGCCTGCCCTGGCGGCGATACCGGCTGGGCTGCGCTCGGCGCAGGTTGCGGAATGGCCTTAGCTTCCACCGGCGATACCGGCTGGGCTGCGCTCGGGGCAGGTTGCGGAATGGCCTTGGCTTCCGCCGGTGCCGCAACCGGCGGGGCGGCCGGCGTCGCACTGTGGAATGCGGGAGCAGGCTTTTGCACCCGGTGTGCCGTGAAAATTCGCCCGCCTAAATACAGGGCGGCGATCAGCAACCCAATACTGATCGTGGCCGGGATGGAAGCCAGTGGAATTCGCTTCCTCGATTCCTCGCTTTTCTGCTCCGTTTTCTGCTCTGTAACCGGGGCCGGGCTGGGGACGGGTTTCTCCGGGATGGTGTTGTCCGCGGTAGCGGGCTTGCCGTTCATGGCTGTGCTTCCCGTGGGAGTCACAACCTACTATCGGCCAAATCGCGCGAATCAGCAGAGCCGCGCTAAAGACTTCCCGCGCGCCGGCCGAAAATCTCTTGTACGTATGACGTCTCGGTTGATCGGCTTCCTGGTTGCGGCGCTATTGCTGTCCGCCACGGCCGGCCAAGCACATGCGCCAATCGAACGGCATCAGCCTCACCCCGCCGAATCGCGGAAACCGCATGAGGCGATTTCGCATCGCCCTCATGCCGCGGCCTCTCACCCTAAACCGCCTAAGCCTCCCAAGCATACAACAGGGCTGCACGAAAAACCCCATAAGGTCGCTAAACACTAATAAGCCTTGATCTTCGCAGCTCCACAGGGTACGTCCGTGGCCGCATAGCTAGTCACGCCTTTAGGGGAGTACTTGGGTTCCTTTCTTTTGAGATCGCATCGTTCGCTCAATTTCGTTGGCCCGCGCACCGCTTTCATAATCGGGTAGAGCATGAAAGTAAGGGTGCATCCTGGGGGCATCTTCCAGCGCATAGCGAAGCAGCAGCGCTTCGCGAAGGAGCTTCGCCTGATGGACTTTCCCCTAAAGTCAGCGGGCAAGCACATGGTGCTGATCACGGGAATGCTGGCGCTGGCGGCCATTGCGGGAGCCGTTGTCCTGACGCCGGCGCGCCGGCCCAGACCGGATTTCCCCGAACACCTTCGCCAGCGCGTGATCGAACGCGTCATCGAGCACGTCGGCGAGCGCATCTCCGGCCGCGCGCGAGTGGATCTATTCGAGGATTTCTCGCAGGGCTTGGATGACTGGCGGGCCTCGGATAACCGCGCGCGCGCCTGGACCTATGACCGGAACGGGTTCGTGAGAGTGGGCGCGTTGTCGCTCTTCGTCCCCAGTCTGCGGCTCACCGATTACGACGTAGACGCGCTCGCCCAGATCGACACCCGAGGCTTAACGCTGGCTTTTCGTGCCGCTTCTCCTCGGAACTACCAAGCGGTGAAACTCCTGCTAAATGGATCCGGACCCGTACGCTCTGTTGCCGTCGAGACTTACACCGTGATCTCCGGACATCCCACCCGTGCCCGCGTAAAGAAGTACCCGGGATGCTTGCCCTCCGATACTGTGTTCCACATCCATCTGGCGGTGCGCGGCGACGCCTTTTCGCTGTACCTGCAGGGCAACCTGGTGGCGAATTGGAGCGATTCGCGATTGGCGTCCGGCGGCGTAGGTCTGTCTTGCTCGTCCGGCGAACAAGCCCGTGTGGCGTGGATCCGAGTCACGCACAATACCGACTCGCTGGGGCGCGTTTGCGAGTTCCTCTCGTCCCTGATCACTCCCGCATCCTGATCCAGCACCGGAGAAGGCTAGCACTGGAGAAACGGACCTGATCCGCCGATGGATTTGAAATGGCGCCGCCGGGAATCATGGACAGCTTCTATCTCTACCTTTGGCGTTCCACAAACTCGCCGGGCACGTTGTACTTAGCCAAAAGCCTGGAAACCGCGGAGTTGCTGTGCCGCGGCCTTACCGCAGACGGCTATATCGTCAAAGTAGTCCATTCCGGGACGAACGCCGAATTCGAATTGTGCGAAGGCAAGCTCCGGCCCGCCTGAACCTTCGCCGCCGGTTCAAGACCCAAGTTCAAGACCCAAGCTCAAGACGATGACTTCGCCATGAACGACAGCAGCGCAGGCTGAAGATCCC
>JASIGB010000108.1:0-3356 GCA_030045355.1 Bryobacteraceae bacterium | reverse complement strand
CCGTGGAGTAGACCATGCAGTACGGCGCCGTCACGGACGGCAGGCCAAGTGCCCAGGGGTGCCGAGCTTGGCCGCTGGACCGCGGAGTACCCAAGGCTCGCGGCGGCGTTCGTGCATCCTGCGCGATTTTCGCTACACCGTCGTGACGAGGTTAGCCCAGTTCTTTGATCAGCGGGGCCAGGCCCGCTTCGTAATGCCGCCAGCGCTCCAGCGAACTCCGGAACAGCGGCTGGCGCACTTGCACTGAGCTGGCCGTCCGGACCGGCCTTTCGTGGCGATGAAACCCGATGCAGCGCTCATCCCACGCGAGGCCGCAATGCTCGATCAGCCGCCGCGCTTGACCTTCGAGGTCGTCGACCACGTCTTCGTAGCGCACCTCGAGCATCGCATCGGGCGGCAACACCGTGCGCCAGTGTTGCATCAGCCGGCTGTAGCTCTGATAGTAGCGGCCCAATTCGCCGAGATCGTAGGTAAACAGCAGGCCATGAGTGAACAGTTTGAAGTAGCAGGATAGGCAGGTATCGAGAGGGTGCCGCACAGTATGGATGATGCGAGCGTTCGGCAGCATTAGCCGAATGAGGCCGATCCGCAAAAAATTCCCGGGCAGCTTGTCGACAATCCGGACTACGCCCGCGGGTACCTGCGGCTGCGCCTGGGGTAATTGCGCAAGGTAGGCTTCTCCCATACGCCGCAATTGGTCCCGGCTCAAACCGGGGACGTAATCGGGAAAAGTTGGGTCCTCCATCCGTTCGAAAATCGGGAGTTCGCCCGCGCCATGAATTTGCGGATGGCTGGCGAGGATCTGCTCGATCAACGTGCTGCCGGAGCGCGGCATGCCCACGACGAAAATGGGCACTTGAGAAGGATCGCCCGAGCCGTGGAAGCGCTCGAACAGGCCGGCATCGAAAACCTTCCCAATGCGATCCAGAAGTTCCAGCGCGCGGCGTTCCGGATACTCGATTTCGGCGCGCCGGAGAGCATTGGCCTTCCGCAAGTATTCCCAAGCCCGATCGTAATCCCCGACGTCGTCGAGCGCCTTCGCCAGCGCGAAGTGCGCGAACACTGCTTTTTCGGGCGGCAAGCTGTTGGCCGCAAGCTGTTCCAGTGCCGCCAGATCAGACTCGCCCCGCCTGAAGCGCTTGAGCTCGGTGCGATTTAAATAAGCCGCGGCATAATCGGGCTGGAGTTTAATCGCGCGCTCATAGTGCGCCATCGCCTCTTCGAATCGGCCTTTTTCCTTGAGGACATTCCCGAGATTATTGTGCGCATTCGCGTAGTCCGGCTTGATCTCGAGAGCGCGTTCGTAATGCGTTTTCGCCTCATCCAGGCGCGCCTGCTTCAGGAGCGCATTGCCCAGGTTGTTGTGCGCGGCCGAGTAGCCTGGGTCCAGGGCCAGCGCGCGCTCAAAATGCCAAACGGCTTCCTCTACCCGCTCCTGCGATAACAAAGCGGCGCCCAAATTGTTGTGCGCATCCACGTAGCGGGGTCTGAGCGCGAGCGCGCGCTCGTAGCAGGTCACGGCGTCGGCGATGCGCCCTTGGTGAAACCAGACGTTTCCCAGGTTGGACCAGGCTTCGGCGAGACCCGGGTTTAGCGCCAGCGCCCGTTGCTGATGCGCCGCGGCCTCCTCCAGCTTGCCGAGGGATTGCAGGATATTGCCTAAGTTGCTGTGGACTTCGGCCCAGTCCGGCGCAAGGGACAACGCGCGCGTGAAGCAGCCGGCCGCGTCTTCGAGCCTGCCTTGTGCCTGCAACACCGCGCCGAGGTTGGAATGAAAGGCAGCTATGTTGGGCTGGATGGCGATCGCCTCGCGGATCATCGCGGCCGCGCTCTCGTGCCGCGCGCGCTGGTGCTCTACCATTCCCAATAAATGTAAGCTGTCCGCGTGGCGGGCGTCGGCTTCGAGAATGGTCCGGTAAAGAGTTTCGGCCTCGGCCACGCGGCCGGCGCGATGATGCTCAAGAGCCTCCTGGAGCAGGTCTTTGAGCGAAGAGGGCGAAGGCGGAGCCTGCGTCACAAGCCTGTAATCGGCAGAACATGGGCCCCGCCTTAGTGCAGCGCTCGTTTAGCGCCGCCGCTATAATGCCCGATATAATGAAGGTTCCTCCGGCATGCCTTCCCCCTCTCCAGTGCTCGAACCCGCCGTCTGCCTGTTAAGCGGTGGTTTGGATTCGGCGACCGCGCTGGCCGTCGCACGCCGGGAAGGCTTTCGCTGTTACGCGCTGAGTTTCGATTACGGCCAGCGGCATCGGGTGGAGCTCCAAGCGGCTGCTCGCGTGGCCGCGAGCCTGGGCGCGGCCGAGCATCGCATTGTTACTATCGACCTGCGCGCGTTCGGCGGCTCGGCCCTAACCGCCGACATTGCGGTGCCCAAATCCGGCCTGACCCACGGCATTCCCGTCACCTATGTTCCCGCGCGCAACACCGTGTTTCTAGCTTTTGCTCTGGCGTGGGCCGAAGTGCTCGCAAGCTCCGACATTTTTATCGGCGTCAATGCGATTGATTATTCCGGATATCCCGATTGCCGGCCCGAATTCATCGCCGCGTTTGAAACGATGGCCAACCTGGCCACCAAAGCCGGCGTAGAAGGCCGCGCGCATCTCAAAATCCACACGCCGCTCGTCCGGCTTTCGAAATCCGAAATCATCCAGCTCGGCGCCGGGCTGGGCGTCGACTTCGCCCTGACCCACAGTTGCTACGATCCCGATGCGCAGGGCCGTCCCTGCGGCCTCTGCGATTCATGCCGCCTGCGCCTGAAAGGCTTCGCCGAAGCCGGCCTCGCCGACCCCCTCGATTACGCCGAATTGAATACCCCGAATTGAATACAAGTGAAAATATCTGAAATTTTCTATTCCATCCAAGGCGAAGGGACGCTGGTGGGAGTTCCTTCCGTTTTCGTCCGCACCAGCGGCTGCAATTTGCGCTGCACCTGGTGCGACACGCCGTATTCTTCCTGGCAGCCCGAGGGCGAGGAGCGCGGCATCGATTCGATCGTCGAGGAGGTAAACCGTTACGGGGCGTCGCACGTGGTGATTACCGGCGGCGAGCCGATGATCGCGCCCCAAATCGAAGAATTGACCGGTCAACTCACGCAGCACATCACCATCGAGACTGCGGGCACCGTGGACGCGCACGTGCGCTGCGACCTGATGAGCATCAGCCCCAAGCTCGCCAATTCGACGCCGTATGAGCGCGACCACGGCCGCTGGGCCGATCAGCACGAGCGCTTGCGCTACCAGCCCGAGATCCTGCGCCGCCTCGTCCAGCTTTATCCGTATCAACTGAAGTTCGTCATTACCGATCCGGCCGATTTGCAGCAGGTGAACTCCATCGTGAACGACATTGGCGCCTCCCGT
>JASIGB010000107.1:0-2812 GCA_030045355.1 Bryobacteraceae bacterium | reverse complement strand
GCTGATCGATCACGGGCCCGCCGGGATAGCCGAAGCCGAGCAGCTTCGCGACCTTGTCATACGCTTCGCCGGCCGCGTCATCGCGGGTTTTGCCGAGGAGCCGGTAAGAAAAGGCTTCGCTAACTTCGAAAAGGTGAGTATGGCCACCGCTTGCGACCAATGCTACGGCGGGGTACTCGATATTCGATCCTGCTTCGAGAACCACGGCGTGGATGTGGCCTTCGATGTGGTTGACGGCGATGAGCGGCAGGTTGTGCACGAAGCACAGCGCCTTGGCGTACGTGATGCCGACGAGCAGAGAGCCGACCAGGCCCGGTCCTTCGGTGACCGCAATGGCGGCAAGATCGGGCAGCGCGACGCCGGTCTGCTGGAGAGCATGCCGCACTACCGGAACAATGGCGCGCAGATGCTCGCGCGAAGCGAGCTCGGGGACCACGCCGCCGTACTTGCCGTGCGTCGCGAACTGGGAGGCGACTACGGAAGAGAGAATCGTGCGGCCGTCTTCGACTACGGCTGCGGCGGTTTCATCGCAGGAGCTTTCGATACCCAGAATTTTTGTATGTGATGGCACTGCTAAGGTGTGATTTGGACCTTTCGCAATTTCATTATGACTTGCCGGAATCGGCGATCGCGCAGGAGCCGCTGGCCGATCGCGCGGGATCGCGGATGCTGGTGCTCAATCGCGCGGCTGGGCGCTGGGAAGACCGGATGTTTCGCGATTTCCCACAATTTCTGCGTGCAGGCGATTGCCTGGTGTTGAACGATTCCAAAGTTTTTCCATCGCGATTATTCGGGCATCGCGCGGGGTTCTCGGGCGCGGTAGAGGTTTTGCTGGTGAGCCCGCGGAGCGAGGACGCGAAAACATGGACGGCGCTGGTGCATCCGGGGCGCAAGATCCGCACGCGCGAGCGGATTGTGTTCGATGGCGCGGAGGCCGAGGTGCTTGGGCGCGGGCAGTGGGGCGAGCGGATGCTGCGCTTTGACCCTGTTGGCGATCGGGATGGCGATTTTTACGCGTGGCTCGAAAGGGTCGGGCACGTGCCGCTGCCGCCGTACATCAAGCGGACGGACACCTCGCAGGATCGTGAGCGCTACCAGACGGTGTTCGCGCGGGAAGCGGGGTCCGTGGCGGCGCCGACCGCCGGGCTGCATTTCACTCCGGAAATTTTAGACGTCTGCCGGGCTGCCGGAGCAGAAATCGCGTACGTGACGCTGCACGTGGGGCTGGGGACCTTTCAACCGGTGCGAGGCGAATCGCTGCACGCGGAGCGATTTCATGTCAGCGAGGAAAATGCCGGGAAGATTCGAGCGGCCAGGCGCGTGATCTGCGCGGGGACCACCAGCGTACGCGCGGTGGAGAGCCTGTACCTGGGCCGCAGCGGCGAGACGGATTTGTTTATCCGGCCGGGGTTCGAGTTCCAGCGCGTGAACGCGATGCTGACGAATTTTCATTTGCCGGAGTCGAGTTTGCTGATGTTGGTGTGCGCGTTTGCCGGGCGCGAGTTCGTGCTCGCGGCGTACGAGCACGCAGTGTGGGCCGGATACAGGTTTTATTCGTATGGCGATTGCATGTTGATTGTTTAATCGAGCGTTCACACGAGTGTGAACGCCACAGGGGAGTGAGAAGCTTAGATCAGAAGCTTAGAAATGATTGCCAGGATTTGAGGCCTTCGGTGTTGTGCAGCTTGAGGGCATCGAGGCCCTCCTGCGGTGCATAGGGATCGGTGAGCAGATAGCGGCCAACGCGCGCGATGTCGAGCACATCATCCATCATGGCTTTCCAATGCTCGGGCGCCCAGTCGATGGCGTGGGAGACCACCGACGGTACGCCCTCAGCCACGCCATCGGCGGTCACCATGTTGAACGATTCGGTGTAGCTGGGCTGGAGCAGCAGATGCATGTGCGCGACGCTTTGGCGGAATTTCGGCCAGGATTGCCAGCCATTTTCCACCAGCTTGACGTTGGGCAGTCCATCGAGCATGGCGCGCGCGGCGCGCAGGATGGTGTCGCCCCCGCCTTCGATGCGTCCGGCCGAGAGCCAGAATTCGAGGTTCGCTTTATAGCGGTGGGTGATCTCGAGCGCGGCGCCGGCGGCGCTCATGAAATTCTTGAGCGGCCGGGTAGCCCCGAATGCCCCAATGCGCAGCGTGCCGCCGTTATAAAGAGGACGCCAGGGCAGGAAGTCGGAATCGAGGTAGTAAAGGTTGGGAAGGAAGGTGCAAGGGCGGGTGTAAGCGGAACGGACCCAGCGGCAAAATTTCTCGCTGTTGCCGGCCAAATGGAAATTGTGGGTCGCGGCCTCCACTTCCATGGCCTCGCGTACCAGGCGGACCGCGTTGGAATCGGCCTGCAAGAAACCGACGTTGGAGTGGCAGTTGACGGCGAATCGAGTGGAGGAATGGCTATAGGCGAGGGCGTGCAGCTCGGCGGTAGGGATCCAGGGCGCGGAGACGACCACGTGCGTGGCGGGATCGCGCTCCAGGCGCCCGCGTAGATCGGCGGCGCTGAGAATGGGCCAGACGTCGGCCGCGACGCCCGAGCGGCGCAGCACCTTGCAGGTGTTGAGCGCCGAGACGCCCAGTCCGATGTGGCTGATGTGCCGGAAAGCGGCGAAATTCTTGTAGGCGAGGATGAGTCTTTGCATCGGGAGCTGAGTTGCTTCGATGCTAGTCCGCGGGCGCGTGCGATCGGTTCGCGCGTTTTGCCCAAGCTGGTGAAAATTCTTTAGAAGAAAATCGCGGAAAGTTGTGACGGGTGATGAAAGGCCCAGTAAGCCGGGCCCACGCGGAACTGGCCGTTCAGGGCGACCGGC
>JASIGB010000011.1:0-7211 GCA_030045355.1 Bryobacteraceae bacterium | reverse complement strand
CTTCGCGCATTGATTCCGTGGAAAGGCAAGACGGTTACCCTCTCGGAAATGACATCAGGGAACGCAATTTTCATGATTGGGCCAGTTAGGGGAAGTTCATGGGTCGAACTACTTGAATGCACGGAATTCTACGTGACGGTGGGCAAGACGGGGACGGATGGGTGGACGCGATCCATCCCACTGGACAACGTAGATATATCCTTCGACGGTGCTCACGAAAGGCTGGAGTTGCAGGAGCGACATCGGTAGACGGACCAGTAATGACCATAACGTCCAACCCAGCGGCTGCGGGACCGGTTGTGGACGGAGATCAAGGCGGCGTAGCCAGTTCACGCCGGTGCGGGCGTTGCGATGCGAATTTTCTGAATGAGATGGATCAGTTGGTCTTGCGTGGCCGGCACCGGTTGGGCAGCGAGCTCGGGATAGGAATCGGCCACGGCCAGCCCAAGTTCGACGATCCAAGGAACCTTGAGGTGCGCGCGGCGCAGAGTGACGCGGTCCTGCATGACCTCGCCGATCGGGCCGGACGCGGCGACGCGGCCGTCGCCCAGCACCCAGGCTTCATTGGCCCACTCGTAAGCGAGGTCGGTATCGTGCGTGCTGATCACGAGCGTGGTTCCCTGCTGGTGCAGCTTCTTCAGCAGCGCGAGCATGGCGCAGATGCCCGCGAAATCCAGCCCGGCAGTCGGCTCGTCGAGCAGAATGATGCGTGGGTGCAAAACCAGCACACCGGCCATCGCCACACGCTTTTTCTCGCCCAAACTGAGCTCGTGGATGGGCCTTTCGGCCAGGTGCGAAATGCCGAGCGCGGCGAGCGTTTCGTCCACCATCGCGCGCGCTTCGTGCGACGCCGCGCCGTTGTTCAAGGGGCCAAAGGCTACGTCCTGCTCGACGGTGGCGCCGAACAACTGATCGTCGGGGTCCTGAAGGACCATCCCTACGTCGCGGCGAAGCTGATGCAGCCCCGAGCGCGAATAGTCGATGGGCTTGCCGAGGACGATCAGCTCTCCCTCCTGCGGACGCAGCGTTCCATTGAGCAGAAGCATCAAAGTGGACTTGCCCACGCCGTTCGACCCGAGCAGGCAAACGCACTCCGGCCGGTCGAGAGACAGGTTCAAGTCGCGGAGCGCCCACTTGGCCGGTCCGTAGGCGAAGGAGACATTGCGCGCCTCCAGTATCGAACTCATAGCGTTCCTTTCCACAGCGCGAATCCGGAGACCAACAGCGCGGCTTGCACGGCAAGCGTGCCGCCGATGAAGCCGAGCGAAACTCCGCGGTCCGGCGCCAGCACCCACAGCCGGCCTTCGTAGCCGCGCGATTCAATGCCGTTTTCGAGACGCCGGAAACGCTCGATGCAGCGCACGAACAGCCCGCTTGCGAGCATGGAAAGCGCGCGCATGCGGCTGCGGTAATCGGCGCGGCCCAGACGCCAGGATTGCGCCCGGCGCATCTCGCGTAGCGTGGTGGCGGTGACGAACAGGAAGTGATAGATCATGAGAGCGAGATCGATCAGGACGTTGGGAACGCCCATGCGCCCGAAGACGGGGATGAGTTCCATGAGCGGCGTGGTCCAGCCGATGAACGCCAGACAACAGATCGCCGCGGTGGATCGCAACAGGAGCCCGATGGCCAGCGGGAGATTGCTCCAGTCGAACGCTACGGAGAAGCCGGAGACCGGGCCGCCGATCTGGATCAAAATGCCGAGCGCGGTGAGGATGGCGAACGAGACTGGAATCGAAAGCACGGTGAGCCAGCTCGAAACCGGAATTCTCGCTCCGGCGATAGCGGCGGCGGAAACGATGAGCGCGATCAGAATCGCGCCGGGCGTCGGCGGGACGAGCAGCGTGACGATCAGGAATCCTCCGCCGAACAGTACTTTTTCCCAGGGATTGCGATGCCGCCAATGATTGGTGAACGCGATGTCGCTCAAGTGCGGATGAAGATGCATGTGACGCTGGACGCGCTCGCCGGTTTTGCGGCGGGCCTTGCGAAGACTATAGAGCGCCCAGGCGAGAATCGCGACACCGGCCGCGCCCTGGAATCCGAACAGGATGGTTTCGGCGATGGGCCCCGGCGTCCAGAACGAAGTCGCGATGGGGCGATAACCAGGGCGCAGAAATTTGATGGCGCGCTCGGCCTGATCGTCACTGCCGACCGGGCTGGAGTTGCGATTCGCGAAGGCGATGGCGAGCACCAGTCCGGCGAGCAGCGCGAGGGCGGCCATGGCGCGAGCGCCGGCGTGTCGCTCTTTGGTTTGCGCTTGCACCGCAGGACCTTGGAGCGCGGCGATCTGAGTGGCGGACAGCGCGCCCAATAATGCGACCGTCAGGAACCCTTCGGCGATCGAGATGGGGATCTGGGTGATAAAGAAGATCCCGGTGAATTTCAGGAACGACGCCGTGAAGCCGCCGTGCGCGGACGGGTAGGCTACGGCCAATTGAGCGGCCGTGGTCACGTAGGTGGCCAAGTCGCCCACGACGGTGGCGATGAAAATCCCGAAGCTGGGTTTCCTGCCGCGCCGCACCGTGAGCCGAAGAAGCAGCCAGGTGGCCCAAGGTCCGACGACGCCGAGCGAAAACAGATTCGCGCCCAGCGTGGTCAATCCGCCGTGCGCTAGCAGAAGCGCTTGAAACACGAGGGTGATCAACGCCAGCGCCGGCATCACTTCTGGGCCGAATAGATACGTTCCGACCGCCACGCCCGTAGGATGCGAGGAACTGCCGGTGATGGAGGGCATGCGCAGTGAGCTGAGCGTGAACAGAAACGCCGCCGACGCCGCCAGGAGCACGCGATTCTCGCGTTTGGCCTCCATTTGCCGGGCGACGGTGCGGACGCTCAGGACAGCCGGAGGAAGCGCGGCCACGCCCCAGCCGATGCAATGCGCGATGGGAAGAAAGCCCTCCGATATGTGCATGAGTTAATCTCCGCGGCGTGCTAGGCTCGGCAACAGCCGCGCCGAATTGCCGATGAACAGCAGCTCGGAAGAGACGTGGATCAGCGCCGCGAACACGGGATGCAGCAGGCCGAGCGCGGCGAGCAGGACCCCGGCGCCATCCACCAAAAGAGTTCCAGCGAAATTGGCGTAAATGATATTGCGGCAGCGGCGCGCGACCTTCAGGACTTCGGTGAAGCGCAGCAGATCGTTGCCCAACAGCACGGCCGACGCGCTCTCGCGCGCCACGTCGGTTCCCGAGCCCATGGCGACCCCAACGTCGGCTTCGAGCAGCGCCGGAGCGTCGTTGATGCCGTCGCCCAGCATAACGACGTACTTGCCCTGGAGCCGGAGGTCGCGGACCCACTCCACTTTCTCTTCGGGCAGGAGTTGGGAGCGGACTTCATCCACGCCCAAATCGCGGGCGATAGCCTCGCCGATCTCCTTACCGTCGCCGGTGAGCAGGACCGTGCGGCAATGCATCGCACTGAGCTCGCGCATGGCCGCGGCGGCTTCCTGGCGGACCACATCGGCGATATAGATGGAACCGAGAAATTGGCCGCCAGCCGCCACTAGCACTTCGGACGATTCTTGCGTTCTGGCATCGCTCGGCGGAACGGAGATCCCCTCGGCCTCCATCAGGGCGCGGGTACCGACGGCGGTCCGCATGCCGTCCACTTGGCAGACGATGCCTTTGCCGGGAAAATATTGGAACTCGCCAGGCTCGCCGACCGGGAGAGACCACTGGCCGGCCTTCTTCATGATGGCTTTGCCCAAAGGATGTTCGGAGAAACGCTCGGCGGAAGCGGCGACGCGAATCACCTCCTGAGGCCTTGCATCCGGCGCAGCTTGCACGTCCATCACTTCTGGCGTGCCGAGCGTCAGAGTGCCCGTTTTATCGAGCACGACGATATCGACGTTGCTGAGGCCTTCGAGATAGCGCCCGCCTTTGATGATCAAGCCTTTCTGCGCAGCCCGGCCGATGGCCCCGAGGATCGCTAGCGGTGTTCCGGCGGCGATGCCGCAGGCGCCCGCAACCACGATCACGGAAATTGTGGAGCGCGCGTCGCGCGTGATGAAGAATGTGACGGCCGCGCAGGCCAGAGCGAAATACACCAGATAACCGGCCAGCCGGTCGGCAATTTTCTCGATGGGAGCGCGGGACCTCTCGGCGCGCTCGACAAGTTCGATAATTCTGCCGAAGGCCGTGTCGGGGCCGATCTTATCGGTGCGGATTTCGAGAACTCCGGATTGATTGATGGTTCCGGCAAAGACGCGCGCGCCGGGAACCTTTTCCACGGGCATGGATTCGCCGGTGATATTGGCCTGATTGACAAAAGAGTGGCCGCTCGCAACGACGCCGTCCACGGGAATGTGTCCGCCCGGCCGGACTAGCACCACGTCGCCTGAGCGCACCTCGGAGAGATGCCGCGGCGCGACCTGGCCGTCCGCGCGAACCTCGACGTTTTGCGGCAGCAGGTCCAGCAGTTGCTTGATGGCCCCGCGGCCGCGCCCCACCGTCATCCCCTCGATGATTTCGGCGATCAATACGAATATCGTGATAAGCAGCGCGGTGAAGAACTCGCCGATCGCCGAAGCAGCCACCAGAGCGATGGTCATGGACAGCTCCATGGTCATGCGCCCTTTGAACAAATCGGCGAACGCTTCTTGGAAAATCGGGAATCCTCCGATCAGGATTCCCGCGAGCGCCAGAAAGTCCACTCCGTGATAGCGGGGAACGATGCGCGACCAGACCAGCGCGATCACGAGTGCTACGAACGCGACCCGCAGCCATTCGTGGCCCTGATTCGCGTGCTCGTCAGACTCCTCGTGATGGGCCGCGCCGCCGGGTTGATCGGAACCCGGCAGCATGCTGACGTGTTCGCCGGCGGATTGGTTTTCTACGATTCCTGCATGCGCGCTTGGCATCACATACCCTCCCTGATTCACATCATGGACCCGCCGGCTCCGCGAGTGGCGCTACGCGTGCGCGTGAATCTTATGCTCGGCCGCAAGTTCCTGATGGATTTTCGCGAGGCTTCGCATGGCCTCCGCGGCCTCGCGCGAGTGCGCGGCGTAGTGCCGGGCTTCTCCCGCCAGCCGGGGTTCCTTCTTTTCATAGAATGCGCCCAACTCTTCGTGTGTCTTGGAATCGCTCTCGTGCTCAGCGGCGTGTGCAGTGAAATGCTCCGCCAGCTTAAGATGGTCCTCACCCGTGAGATGGGACTGAGCCAGTTTTTTGAACTCGGCATCGGATAACTTCATGGTCAGATCCTTTCCTTTTTGGAGTTGATGTCAGCGGTGTGCATTATCACCACTCGTACTTCGATTCCAGGGCGGTGCAATTTGCTGGCCCCCGGATACTGGGCCGCTAAGTTGCTGGTTTAACGGATATTGAGCTTAGATCTGCGACTCGCTGGGGCTTTCGCGCGCCTTACGCCTGAGGAATTTGCCGCAGAGGATTGAGACCAGGAGGAGTAGGCTCACCCGCGAAGACGCAGGAACAACAGGCCCTACTTACACCGCTCCGCGGGACGACGCCGGTCGCGGTAGCGGTCGTGGCAGTTCTTGCAAGCGGTGGTGAGAACGTCGGAGACTTCCGTCATTTTGTCCTGATTCTTGGTTTGGGCCGCCGTGTAAGCCGCCATTCCCGCGTCACGAAGTTGCTGGACGAACTTGGGCCAATCCGCGTTGTTCACGGGGACATCCAGGCCGTTGGCGCACTTGCGGCCGGGCAGCATGAGGAGATTCGAAACCTCGGCCAGCGCGAGAGCGCTATTTTCCACGGCGTCCCATTTTCCATACTGGCTGGTCAGCAGGTCGGTGGACATGCTCGGATCCTTGGCGTGCGGCACGTCCGCCGGATTGGTATCTTGCGCGGCGAAAACCACGTTCGACTCCGGGTACAGAGTCCCCCGCATCAGTTGGGCGAGATTAGCCGGCGCTTGTGGCGGGGCAGCGGGCGATTGCGCCTGGGCGCGTTCCAAGATAGACGTGGACATGGCGCTACAAAGGAGTAGCGCCAGGACTGTTCTGGTCATTGGAATGTTCTAGTGTCGAATCTGCGTGCTGATGTCGTGCGTCTCGTACACTTCGCAGTCAGCTCGCTCCGGAATCAGGCCCGCGTCGGGATAGTTGGCCTGCGTCAGGACTCGCGGCGTCATCACCCACGGCTCGATCATCACGTCGGGATCATCCACAGTGACTTCATACAGGATCTGGTCCCCCTTACGCGTGAGTTTCTCGATGATGTGCATGTCGTCGGAATGGAAGAAACCGCCGCGCATGAGCCACGTGGTATCGACAAACGAAATGGAGTCCAACACCAGGGTGTCGCCTTCCCATTTGCCCACCGTGTATCCGTAGTAGGTGGCCAGAATCGCTTTCTTCGGGTCGTGGGGGCGGCCGTCAGTCGGGATGATGCGGAATTCGTTGTTTCCGCCGCCGCCATCGGCGTACTGGGTGTAGAAAAAGATGATGTCATTCGCGTCTTGGACGATGCGCCGGGGCGGACCCTGCCGCGGGTTGCCCAGCGGCTGGCACGTCATAACGGGATCATCCTTGTTTGTCCACTCGTCAAGCTCCTGGATTTTGTCCCAGTATTCGGGTTTGTACATGGGGCGGCTCGGCCCGAAGCGCGAAGGGGCTTCAAACTCGAAGTCCATGGTCTGATTCAGCGCCCGCGAGCAGCCCTCCTGCTGCGTCGGATCGCAGCGGCGATTCCCGTAGCGCCAGTTCATGGCGGCGAACCCCCAGTTGCCCGTCAGGTCCGGGTGCCCATCCGGCCTCCGCGGCGTTTCGGCGGT
The DNA here is from genome assembly GCA_030045355.1 of Bryobacteraceae bacterium. GTDB lineage: Bacteria > Acidobacteriota > Terriglobia > Bryobacterales > Bryobacteraceae > Palsa-89. The sequence goes on along the minus strand of JASIGB010000011.1, from coordinate 473 downwards.
AGAGGTCAAAGCATCCGGGGTCACCGGGGCAGGCAGGGGGTTGGGAGCCACATGAATGGCCGCGCGCACGCTGGCCGGCACGGGCATCACCACGTACACGCTGCCCGTTTCGGTTTGCACCGTGGAGAGGTCGGCAACGTCGGCGCCGTTGCGGCTCTCGCTGATCTTGCCCGCATAGAACGCGTCCACCTTGTTCAGCGGGTTGTTCCAGTCCTTATAGTCGCCATAGGTGAACACGTCGGTCTTGCCTGCGTGCTTCACTACTACGCGCTCGGCCATGTACTTGTCATTCAAAGTGGCGGTGGCGATGGCGCCGGGAACACCGGGGATCGGGTACGTCACGACGGCTTTCCCGTTTTCCCAGGAGAGCGACGTTGCGCCGGCCTTCATGACACCATCCTTGAGTAGCGTGCCCGGATTGGCGCCCAGCCCCACTCCCGGATCTGCGCCTTTGATCGCGGCCTTGGGCGCGC
>JASIGB010000106.1:0-2973 GCA_030045355.1 Bryobacteraceae bacterium | reverse complement strand
GATCCGGAGCTGCCGGTGGACGAGGTGCTCACCAAGCCCTGCCCGTCCCGGCGGCTGCTCGAGTGCATTGGCAAATGGACCTCCGCGTCAAAGTAATTCCGAAGAGCTCCAAAACCGAATTGGCGGGCTATCTGGCGGACGGAACGTGGAAGATCAAAATCGCCGCCGCGCCCGAAAAAGGCAAAGCGAATCGCGCGCTGATCGATTTTCTTGCCGCACACCTCAACGTGGCGAAGAGCCGCATTCGCATTACGTCCGGGGAGACGTCGCCACGGAAACGGATCCACGTGGATGCATGAACTCGCCGCGCAGCAGGACCAGCATGGCAATGCCGGCCGCCAGCGTCACCAGCGAAATCCACTGCGTATAGGAAAGGCCGAAGTGCAGGCCCTGTTCGTGGAGGCGGAAAAATTCGATCCCGAAGCGGGCGATCGAATATAAGGCCAGATACCAGCCTAGAATCGCGCCGGCCGTGTGCTTCTTGCGGAGCCGGTAATACAAGAAAGCGAAAATCAACGCGTCGGCGAAGCATTCATAAAGCTGCGTGGGATGCATCGGAATGCCCAGAGGAACGCCCGTCAGATCGGCGGCGGCCGGGTTGTGGAACGTCACCGCCCAAGGCACGTGCGTCGGAATGCCATAGCAGCAGCCGGCGGAGAAACATCCGATACGCCCGATGGCCTGCCCGAGCGCGATGCCGGGCGCGAAGACATCGCAGGTGGCGAGCAGCGGTAAATGCTGGCGGCGCATATAGAGAATTGCCGTGATGAACGCGACTACAAACCCTCCCTGGTAGACGCCAGCGGCTTGCAGCGTGCTCAGGGAAAACAGTGATTTCGGATCGTTCCAATAAGTCGGGAAATCGAACAGGACCATGAACAGCTTCGCGCCCGCGAGCCCGGCAAGGGCGCAATAAATGGCCAGGTTCATGATCAATTCGTGCGGCAGGCTGGCGCGTTTGGCCAAACGGATGGTGATCCACAGCGCGGCCAGAAACGCGATCGCCACCAGCGTTCCGTAGGTCGGAATAAAGAAACTACCGATCGATATTAGCTTCGGAAACATGGCTCTCTCTTCGCTCCTTGGCCCGCCACATGTCCAACAAAAGCAGGCAAGCGCCGATGGTGACGGCGCTGTCGGCGACGTTAAACGCCGGAAAATAATGCAGGCCGGCGTGCACTTCGATGAAATCGGTGACCGTGCCGGTTACAATTCGATCATACAAGTTTCCGCAAGCTCCGCCCAGAATGAAGGCGAGAGCGGTCCGCAGGATCGGATCGCGCTCGATCGCGGGACGCAACAGCATGGCCGAAATGGCCACCAGCACCACAGCCGAAAAGCCGATCAACAGAGCGTTGCGCCAGGCGCCGGAAGCGTCCGCGAGCAGGCCGAATGCGATGCCGGGATTCTCGACATGAACAATATTGAACAGCCCGGGGATCAGCGTAATGGAATCGTTCAGCGACAAGTGCATTTGGATCGCTTCCTTGGTCAAACGATCCAGGACGACGACGAGCGCCGCGATCAGGAATGGAAACAGCTTGCGGATCACGATTGAATCGCTTCGCTGCATGCCACGCACAGCGTGGGGAATTCGGGATTGCGGCCGACATCCAGCGTATACTTCCAGCAGCGTTCACATTTGGCGCCGTGCGCGCGCTGGATTTCGATCGCGAGTCCTTCGTGAGCGCGCTCCAGAAGCTCCACCTGAGACACGATAAACGTAGCCGGCAAATCGGCGGCATATTCGCGCAGCAACGGGTAAAGATCGGGGCCGGCGATGAGAACAACGCGCGCTTCGAGTGATTTTCCGATTCTTTTTTCCACTTGCCGCGCCACTTCGAGCGGTTTTAACACCTGGTCGCGAACCGCCATCAGCTTGTCCCAGTTCGCGAGTCGCTCGCGCCGTACGGCCGTGATCCCCTGGGTCACTTCTTCCGGCGCGGGCAGTAGCGCCAGGTGCACGCTTTCGGGACTGCCGGCGGGTTTACACAAAAAGCTCCAGGCTTCTTCGCAGGTGAAGGACAACAACGGCGCGAGCAACCGGACCAGGGCATAGACGATCCGATGGATGGCGGTCTGCGCCGCGCGTCGCGAGTGTGACTTCGGACCGGCGGTATACAGGCGATCCTTGACGATATCCACCCAAACCGCGCTCAAATCCGTGGCGGCAAAATCATACACCGCGCGGTACACCTTATGGAACGCGTATTCGTCATACCAGGCGCGGCATTTTGCGACTAATTCTTCTGTTTTTACCAGAATCCACTGATCGATTTCCGGCAATTCCAGGAACGGAACCGCGTCCGTAGCTGGATTGAAATCATATAGGTTGCCGAGCGAATTGCGAAAGACCTTGTTGCGAAGGTCCACATAGGCTTCGCTGAGCCGTTTGAGGATGGTATCGGAGAGCCGGACGTCTTCGACAAAATCCACCGACGAAACCCACAGGCGCAGCACATCGGCGCCGTATTTCTTGATGACCTCCTCGGGTTCCACGCCGATGCCTTTGGATTTCGACATAGCGCGGCCTTGTTCATCGAGCGTCCATCCGTTGGTGGCGCACTCGCGATAGGGCGCCGCACCTTTGAGCGCCACTCCCACGAGCAGCGAGCTGTGGAACCAGCCGCGATATTGATCGCCGCCTTCCAGATACATATTCGACGGCCACGGCAGCTTGTTTTCGGGCGTCAACACGGCTAGGTGGCTGGCGCCGGAATCGAACCAGACGTCCAGAATGTCGCTTTCTTTGCGGAACTCACGCCCGCCGCAGCGCGCGCAGACGGCACCATCGCCGACCAACTCCGCGGCCGAACGCTCGTACCACACATCGGCGGTGTGCTCGCGAAACAGATCCACCACATGATCCAGAACTTTGCGATCGGTCATCGGCTCCTGGCAGTTTTCGCAATAGAACGCGATGATCGGTACGCCCCACACACGCTGGCGCGAGATGCACCAATCCGGGCGTGT
>JASIGB010000105.1:0-4719 GCA_030045355.1 Bryobacteraceae bacterium | reverse complement strand
TGATAGGCAATCCGAACGGAGCCTTTTTCATAGAAGCGCGCGCCGCTCTTCGGTTGCTCTGCTTCCTGTGCCGATATTCGCTGGCCGGCGGCCATCGCCGTCATCGCTGCCCCGGTTGTCAGTATCTCGCGTCTGGTTGGGTCCACCGCCGATTCCTCCTTCCGATCGCCAGATCGTTGTTCTGGCGCTCCATGAGTGTACACCAGCGGATGGAGGCCCGGAGAACGAGGGATCGCGAGGTGTTCGATCGTTCAGGCGATGGAGAACACGCGGCCCTTGTGCGCGCCCCACAGGATTTGAACCAGGCGGTGCGCGATCAATTCATGCAGCGTAAGCAGCTCACGATGCGCGGCGGTGATGGCGAGCACATCGCGAGAGTCCCCGGAGTAGACGGCTCCCGCCTTGAGCGCATCGGTGGCTTCTTGGATCACCGGATCGGCGATGGCCTCGCCGGCCATTTCCCATAGCGTGATGAAACGATCGACGGCGGAAGGAAAGCTGACCTCGAACACGCCGAACTGGCTGGTGGTGCGCGGCGGCTTGTAATCGAGGTTGAAGGGCCCTTGGTAGTTGTGGCTGCGCAGCAGGACCAGGACGTTCAGCCAGTCCAGCGGGTTCACCAGGCCGATTCCGATATCGACATCGTGCTTGAGGCGGTAGCCGTCGTTGATATCGAAATGGAAGAGTTTGCCCGCCACAAGAGCACGCGCGAGCGCGGCCCGGGGCGCGGTGCCCCACATGAGCTCGTGCAGATACTCGGGATTCAGGCCCACCATCTCCGGGTGCGTCAGAAGTCCGGAAGAGATGAACGCGAGCATGGCATCGCTGGTGGGAAGAAGTATCTCGGCCTGGGGCTCGAACGGTTTGGCCTCCAGGCAGTGCTTCAGCGGAGAGCGGCCGCGCTCGCCGGATGCGCGAAGGTCGTGTTCACAGGCGGCGTTGAGCGCTTCGGCGTACCAGCGCAAGGTCTCGGTCTCTTCCACCGCGCCTTGCACGTAGTAACCGAGCGAACCGGGCCAATAAACCGCGAAGCCAGCGCCGAGTGCGTGGCCGATGTCGACATTGTTCTGGACGCGGAATTTCGCATATTCGCGCACCCGCGGCGATTCGGCCGCCGGGCCCGCCGCCCACACCGCGTGATGGAACGTTTCGGCGGTGACCATCGAACAACGCACGCCGTATTTGTTGAGCGCAGCTTGGATGCCTTCCAGGATCTCCGCTTGCCGGGGAGTACCCAGGGCTTCCGCCGGGATGACGTCGGTATCGTGCGTGCACCAATGTCCGATGCCGATTTCCGAGTAACGGCGGATCACTTCGTCGAATCCGATGCGCGGGCGGGTGGGAGCATGAAACAGAGCGCTGCCATCGTAGGCGGCTGCCCACTGCGGGCCGGAAATGAAACATCTTCGCCGGATTTCCGGGCTATAGGCGCCGCCGCAGGCCTGCATTAATCGCGAGACAAGAGCTTGTTGTTGCTTAACGGGAATCGGCTTCATGTGTCTTCTTGTACCATGAGCGTTGTACCATGGCGGGGTGATGCGAGGCGGACGAATCGCGCTGCTATTCGCGTGGATGGTCACGTTCCATTTGCACGCCGAGAGCGGTTACGACGCCTGGCTGCGATATCGAGCGCTGCCTGGCCGCGTGGCCGATGCGGATGTCCGAGCGCTGGGTGATTCGGTAACGCTGCTCGGGAGCTCCGAGGTGCTGCTCGCCGCGCGCGACGAATACGTGCGGGGCATTCGCGGCATGCTGGGCCGCATTCCACGGTACGAATCCGCTGTGCCGGCATCGGGCGGCGTCGTGATCGGCGAGATGCGTGAAGCCGCTGAAGCCATCCCATCGGCGGGGCTCGGCCCTGGCGTGCCGGGCGATGGGTTCCGGATCAAAACGGTGCAGCGAGGATCGGTCCATTACACGGTGGTCGCGGGCGGAAGTGACCGCGGCGTCCTTTATGGCGTGTTTGCGCTGCTGCGCAGGATTGCTCTGGAACAACCCATCGATGCGCTCGATGAAACGGAGATCCCCTATGCGCCCATCCGCTGGGTGAACCATTGGGACAATTTGGACGGCTCCATCGAACGTGGTTACGGAGGGCGTTCGATCTTCTGGGAGAACGGGCACGCGCGCGCGGATTTGTCGCGCGTCTCCGATTACGGCCGCCTTCTTGCGTCGTTGGGGATCAATGGCTGCTCGATCAACAACGTGAATGCAGATCTTCGCATCCTGGCGCCTGACATGCTACCCCAGATCGCTCGCATCGCAGCGGCGTTTCGTCCGTGGGGCGTTCGCGTGGCAATTTCGGTCGATTTTGCGGGTCCGAAAACTGCGGGTGGCCTCGACACCTTCGACCCTCTCGACGCGCGCGTCTCCGCCTGGTGGAGGGCGAAGATAGACGAACTGTATCGCGCCGTTCCCGATCTGGGCGGGATCCTCATCAAAGCCGATTCGGAGGGACGCTCGGGGCCTTCGGCTTACGGGCGGACACATGCCGACGCGGCGAACGTGGTAGCTCGCGCGCTCGAACCGCATGGCGGCCTGGTTTTCTATCGCGGCTTCGTCTACGACCATCACCTGGACTGGCGGAATCCCAAGAACGATCGCGCTCGCGCGGCCGACGATAACTTCCGGCCGCTGGATGGACATTTCGCATCGAACTCCGTTGTGCAAATCAAGAATGGCCCCATCGATTTTCAAGTGCGCGAGCCGGCCTCGCCTTTGTTCGGCACGCTTGAAAAGACCAACCAAGCGATCGAGCTGCAGATTACGCAAGAGTACTTGGGACAGGCGCGCCATACCGTGTTTCTCGCGCCGATGTGGAAAGAGGTTCTGGATTTCGACATGCACGCCGGACGCGAAGGCATGGCCACGCCCGTAAAGGCGTTGGTTGCCGGGAAGGTGTTCGGCCAACCGGTGGGCGGGTTCGTGGGCGTCTCCAACGTAGGGCTCGACGACAACTGGTTCGGGAATCATCTTTCCCAGGCGAATCTCTATGCGTTCGGGCGCCTGGCATGGAATCCGGATTTGAGCGCGCGCGAAATTTCACAGGAATGGACGCGGCTGACGTTCGGGAGCGATCGGGAAGTGGGCGCGGTGGTCAATGAGATTCAGCTCAGCTCGTGGAAGACGTATGAAGACTACACAGGGCCGCTCGGTTTGCAAACCTTGACCGATATCACGGGCAATCATTATGGCGTGAATGTCGAAGCATCGGAGAGAAACGGCTGGGGGCAATGGCACAATGCGGATGCGCAAGGCGTGGGAATGGATCGCAGCGTGAAATCCGGGACCGGTTTCGCTGGGCAATACCGGACTGAAGTGGCGAAGATGTACGAGTCCGCGGGGAGTACTCCGGATGAGCTGCTGCTGTTCTTTCATCACGTGCCCTACTCGTACCGGCTGCATTCCGGCAAGACGGTAATTCAGTACCTCTATGATGCGCATTATGCGGGCGCCGAGGCTGCAGAGAATTACGTGCGAGCGTGGCGATCGCTCAAGGGCTCGATCGACGAGCAGCGTTACCAGGAAGTGCTCGCGCAGCTCGAATATCAGGCTGGACAAGCGGAGGTTTGGCGCGACGCAGTGGTGGGCTGGTTTCTGAAAACTTCCGGCATTCCGGACGAAAAAGGGCGCGCTGGAAATCATCCGGGCCGGGTGGAAGCGGAGTCCATGCAGCTTGAAGGCTACACACCGGTTTCTGTCGTTCCTTGGGAAGCGGCGTCAGGCGGAATCGCGGTTTCGTGCGCGGCCGTGCAGTGCGCCGCGCAGTTCGCCTTTCAAGGAAATCCCGGCTGGCACGATCTTCGCGTCCGCTATTTCGACCAGAACAACGGGGCCGCGCGGTTCCGGCTGCTACTCAATGGGCAACTTCTGGACACGTGGATCGCATCGGATCATTTGCCGACGCGGAAGATCGACGGCACGTCGTCTTCGCTGCGAGTGGTGTCCGGTGTGGCCCTCAAGCCCGGCGACGAGATTCGCATCGAAGGCTCGCCCGACGGCGGAGAGTCGGCGGCGTTGGACTACATCGAAATTCGATGAGCACAATTCGATGACCGGCTACTGGCTCGGGGTCGACGTCGGGACGGGCGGTTCGCGCGCCATCTTGATCGATGCAAGCGGAAAGCAGGCTGCGGCGGTCTCCGTGGCGCACGAAGACATCATCATGGAACAGGCGCTGTGGGCCGAGCAGCGCCCGGAAAACTGGGCCGATGCATCGTTTCAGGCGATTCGCGGCGCGCTGGCTGCCGTGGGGATCACCGGCGATCAGGTCCGCGGCGTCGGACTTTCCGGGCAGATGCACGGGCTGGTGATCCTGGATCGCGACTACCATGTGATTCGTCCGGCGCTGATCTGGTGCGATCAGCGCAGCCAGGCGCAGGTGGATTGGATCAATCGACGTCTCGGCGCGGCCAAAGTGCTGGAGTATACGGCCAATCCGGTGCTGACGGGTTTCACGCTGCCGAAATTGCTATGGGTGCGCGATCATGAGCCACAAAACTTCGAGCGCGTGCGGCACGTCCTGCTGCCCAAGGACTACGTTCGGTTTCGCCTCACCGGCGAACTTGCAACGGAGGTTTCCGACGCGTCCGGAACCGCGATGTTCGACGTGGTTCACCGCCGCTGGTCAGTCGAAATACTGGATGGCGCCGAACTGGATCGTGCGATTGTTCCGCGCGCCTTCGAATCCGCCGAAGTCACCGGGACCATTTCCGCGCA
>JASIGB010000104.1:0-2886 GCA_030045355.1 Bryobacteraceae bacterium | reverse complement strand
ACGTCGAACACATGGGCTGCGCGGAACCCGAAGAGCCGGGTCTGCTCGTCTTCGGTGAGCTCGCCTTCCGACTTTTTGCGCCCGACCATGGGCGCAAGGATGACGATGCCCTTTTCGCCTTTGCGGACGAAACGCTGCAACTTGAGCCACGCATGAAATCCGGCGACATGCGTCGCGTCGGGACGCTGGCTGTAGATCAATAAAATGTTGCCCCACGAATAGCGGTGAAAGCGGGACATGACGCTGAGATAAAGCTTGAGAGCTTCGCTCTGGCCGCGCTCGAGCGCCTCCATGAGCCGTGCGATTGCGGATTCGCTGAGGGATTTGGCTTGGTCGGTGGTCACAGTCTGCCTCCTGTGTTGAAAGGGGCCGCGCTATGCGGCAGCCCCCTGTTTCGCCTGGCGGTCGAGCTTTGCGATCCGCTGCACACGGACCTCGGTGATCGTGCGCTTCACGTCGGCGCTTTTCTTGCTAGTGCCCTTTTGCACGTACTCGCGCGTTCGGAGCTCGCCCTCGATAGTTACGTGCGCGCCCTTGCGAAGCGTGGCGGCGAAATTGGCGAGTCCGCCGAACACGACGCATCGGTGCCAGTCGGTATGAGACTCCCACTCGCCGGATTCACGATTCTTCCAGCTGCGCTTGGTCGCGAGCGAGAGAACGGTGTAAGAGGTTTGATTCTTGAAGGTGCGGACTTCCGCGTCCTTCCCCAAAAAGCCAGTCAAGTTAACGAAATTGCCGAACATGCGATTCTCCTTTTCTGCTCCCGGGTTTTCTCGGGGCGCCCGAAAAGCAAGCGGAGCCACTCCCAAGCGAGCCGAAGTGCATTGTTGGGGGGACCGGGCGAGATTCTGGCGAGCTGCGGCGAGCAGGCCCGGAGGGCAGAATCTCGGCTGGGGGTGCCGGCAAAGCAGAGCGCAGGCGAACGCCGGGCGTGGCTAGGACTTCAGTCCGTCAAGCGCCGCTGCGCCCGAGAAAGCAAGGGGCAGATCAAAGGAGGATGCAGTAACGACAATTTAAAACAACGCGAATGGTGATTAGCGGAAGGCCAGGAAGTACGACCGTTAGAAGCGTTCAAGCCGCAAGTAGGCGGTGAGTGAGGCGCCAGCTCGACGGGACCCCGGGAGATTGGCCAGCTTAGCTAGCTCCAGATGGCCGTTCGGTGCTGTCACTGTTCGCGCTTCTAAGCAGGCAGCGTGAAGAAAAACGTTGAGCCAGCGCCGGGGCCGTCGGAGGTAACCCAAATTCGCCCGCCGTTTCGTTCGACGATCTTTTGGCAGATTGCCAAGCCGAGCCCGGTGCCAGAATACTTGCTGTCATTGTTGAGTCGTTTGAATAGGCCGAAGACTTGATCGCTGAACTCAGGAGGGATTCCTATACCATTGTCTTGCAGGGAGAATCGCCAGTAGCGGCCTTCACGAGCCGCTTTGATCACGATACGAGGAGGCTCGGAGTCCTTGCGAAACTTGATCGCATTCGCGATGAGATTTTGAAAAAGCCGCTGAAGTTGCACCTCATGCATGCGCAGAACGGGAAGATGATCGTACAAGATCTCGGCCTGCGACTCCCGTATCGCCTCAGAGAGGTTTTCCAACGCCATTTCGACAGCCGCTGCAACGCTGACCTCCCCAAGGGCCTCGCTCTGAGACGTGGCCACCTTCGAGTAGGCCAGCAGGCCCTGGACAAGGGCGCTCATCCTTTGTGCGCCTATGGTAATGAAGTCCAGACTCCGCTGAGCTTCCGCATCGAAAGCATCGGTGTGGCGCGTAGCGAGGATCTGGCTGAACGCGGTTATGTTACGGATAGGTTCCTGAAGGTCGTGGCTGGCTGCATAAGCGAACTGTTCCAGATCGGCATTTGCACGTCGCAGATCCGCTTCCGTTTTCAGATGTTCGGTGATATCCGTATTGGTTCCGAACCATCGCAGAATGCGGCCATTTTCGTCGCGGATAGGCACCGCGCGGGAGAGAAACCAGCGATAAACTCCGTCCCTGCCGCGCAACGGAAAAGTGTCTTCCCATACCTCGCCCGTTTCCCTCGAATGCTGAACGCTCGCGACCACACGCTCAACGTGATCCGGATGCTGTACCTTTTTCCAGCCCCAATCCTGCATCTCTTCGAAAGTCAGGCCCGTGTAATCAAGCCAGCGCCGGTTATACCAGGTGACGTCGCCGAGCTTGTCACAGGTCCAGGCGAGTTGGGACATGTTGTCGGCCAACATTCGGAAGCGATCCTCGCTATCGCGTCCCGCCACGGCGGCTTTTTCGAGCAATTCAGCCTGCCTCTTGATCTGATCCTCTCTCTCCTTTCGTTCCGTGACGTCGTAGAAGAAGTTGGTGACACCCACAATCGTCCCTTGGGCATCGCGCACAGCGTCAAGATGCACGCAAACCGTAGACCGGCTTCCATCAGGCCTTTCGATAATCACATCGACTTCCCGAATGGAAATCCCGGTTTTCAGGACTTCCGCAATCGGCGTATGGCTATGCGCCATATAAGTGCCGTCGGCGCGGTAGAGACGATACGATCCACAAAAGCGCTCGTCGAGATCGCCGATAGGAGGCTGGCGTCCCCAAATGCGGGCAGCCTCGGAGTTGTACCAGGCAATGACGCCATCGGGCGCACTGACGCCATAGGCCGCCATCGGCAGGCGATCAAGAAAGTCCTGTGGGGGAGGCTCGGAAAACTCAAAGTTTGGAGAAGACGGGCCTGACATGAGCGGTTTCGCTGCCTTGTCGGCCTCCCGAACCGACGGCTTCAGCTCGCCGTTCCCCGCCACCGTCGGTTCCGGTTTCAATGCTGGCCCTGGGGTCATCGGATTTGCCTCCGCGAACCTTCATTCTACCGTTTATGGCGGGTGCTTGTTCGAGTTTCCGCACCGCTACCTCG
>JASIGB010000103.1:0-6391 GCA_030045355.1 Bryobacteraceae bacterium | reverse complement strand
TGGCTGCGACGCCTGATGACGCGCACGCTGGCCATCATTCCCGCCGCGATCACGGTTTATGCAGCCGGTGAGAATGGAACATATAAGCTGCTGATTTTGAGTCAGGTTATCCTCAGCATGCAATTGCCGTTCGCGATCATCCCCCTGATCCACTTCACTAACGACAGGCAGCGTATGGGCGAACTCGCGAATCGGGTGTGGGTGCAGGTACTGGCGTGGCTCACGGCGGCGCTCATTCTTCTGCTCAACATCTGGCTCGCGACCATGTCGATCCAGGATTGGCTTCACGACGCGGGCTCCTGGCGCACCCGTTTGGAGATCGGACTGGTACCGGTCTTGACCGCCCTCGCGCTGCTGCTGGTCTGGGTGACGTTTCACCCCATTCTGCCTCGTTGGATAAGAGATTTGGGCCGCGGTTCGGTCGCGCTACCCGAAGCTGCCGGCGTGCTATCGGAACATCTACCGATTCCCTCCTATAGCAAGATCCTGGTCCCGCTCGATCACACCAGCCGCGACCGCGACGCGATCGCGCATGCCGCGGCCATGGCCAAGCAGCAGAATGCCAAGCTCTACCTTCTGCACGTCGAGGAAGGCGTGACCAGCCAGCTTTATGGGCCGCTGTCTTCCACTGCCGAAGTCGAGGCGGGCGATCAGTACCTGCAGCAGATCGTCCGGGGCCTGGAAAGCCAGCAGATACCCGTTGAGGTGGTAGTTCGCCATGCCCGCACACCCACCCGTGAGATCGTCCGCTATGCCCAGGAGCTCAAACCTGATCTGGTAGTAATGGGAGCCCATGGACACAAGGGATTGAAAGACATCGTGTTCGGGACTACAATTAATGCAGTTCGTCACAAATTGAAAGTTCCCTTGCTGATTGTCCGCGGCTCCAAATAGTCCGGCTAGCCTGGAGCTAATATTCGGCAGCGGTTGTGTCGAAGGTATACACAACGGCTTGTCGCCCAGTCGTGAATGCCATTGTTTTCAATCGACTGGGGCCGGACACCAATTGGCGGGCTACTTGCGTATAGGATGGCTTACTGAAAGATGGTTAAACTGGCGATCCTGGGGTTGGCTGTTGGCTGCTTAACAGGTTTAAGTGCGTCCACGCTTCAGCGGCTCAGCCTCAATGACATGGTTCTGAAGTCGACCATGATCGTCCAGGGCAAGGTGCAGCCGGGCACAACGGCCGCGCTGCGCGGGCCGATCATCTATACCCATTACCAGATCACCGTGACGACGGCTTACAAAGGGATGCCATCCGGGCCATCCCTCGACGTTGCGGTTCCCGGCGGCGCGCTCAACGGCATGTTGCAGCCAGTGGCCGGAGCGCCTACGCTGACTGCCGGCCAACAATATGTGTTCTTTCTGTGGACCAGCAAGAGCGGGCTGACCCAGGTGATCGGCTTATCGCAAGGTTTGTTCAGCGTCACCACGAACGCGCAGGGCCAGGTAATTGTATCGCGCGGGGCGGCGAATGCTTTAGTGGTCGATTCTTCGGGGAACCCGGTTACCGATACCGGTCTCCAGATGCCGCTTGCCCAGCTCGTAAGCGAAATTCAATCCGTGCTTGCCGGAGGCAACGGATCCGGGAGCAGCGGACAATGACCAGGGGTGGGCTGGTCCGGGCAGGCACGCTGATTGCCGCAAGCCTATTCCTCGCTCATACCGGCTCAGCGTATTACTATTTCACCTACTTCAATACGTCAGCGCCGCCCTATACTCCGATCGTCGCGAAGTTCGATCTGAGCACGCTCACGAACAACACGGTTCCCTTCTTTGTTTCGAGCAACGGGCCATCGGCGTTCTATCCCGGCGACAGCATGACCGCTATCGTAAGCCAAATGGAAGCCGCCGCGAACGTTTGGAACGGAGTGAGTTCGTCCCAGATCCAGCTCGCTTTCGGCGGGTTCTTCAATCCAGGCGCGACGGAATCGGCGCCGGGCATACAGATCAATTTTTCCGACGACGTTCCACCCGGTTTGCTGGCTTATACGATCCCTACTATCGTGGGCAGCATCAGCAGCGGTCCCAACGGGCCTTTTCTGCCGATTTATCTCTCGGTAACGGAGCTGCCGAGCGATTACAGCAATGCCACGTATTTCAACGGCGCCAGTTACAGCGAGCTGTTCTTTGTCACCCTGGTGCATGAGTTGGGCCACGCCATGGGGCTGCAACATTCGCTGGCCTCCAGCGTGATGTCCACCTACGATACCACTGCATCCACGAAAGCGATTCCCTTGGGCCAGGACGACATTGCGGGCATTTCCCTGCTCTATCCGGCGGCCAGCTATCCTTCAAGCGTGGGAAGCATCTCGGGTACGGTCACACTGAACGGCAACGGCGTGAATTTGGCGTCGGTGACGGCAATTTCCGCCAGCAACCCCGCCATCACCACTTTGACCAATCCGGACGGTACCTATCAGATCAACGGCATCCCGCCCGGCGAGTATTTCGTGTACGTCGAACCTCTACCGCCGCCCACCGAAGGGGAAGGCAGCCCGGACAATATTTTCTATCCTCAAAACTCGAGCGGCCAGTATCTGGCGCCCCAAATCCTATTTGCGGCGCAGTTTTATAACGGCGCCAACGGCGCCCTGAACCCCAATAGCCTGACCGTACCGACCATCCAGGTGACCAAGGGAAATGTGCAATCGCAAGTCAATTTCAATGTGAGCCCCATCGGTTCGCCGGGCATCGCGACCGTTCGAACGTTCAGCTACGTTCAGAATACGTACATCAGCGGCGCGCCGATCCAGGAAGGGGCGACGACGACCATCGCGGCCGGCGGCTCTAATAGCAGCGGTCTGCTGCAACCGGGCAACTTGCTCACGCCGGGGCTCAGTGTGGGAATGATCGGGGCCGCGGTCGCAATCGGAAACCTGAGACCGTATGCTCCGGGTAATCCTTATATCGCGGTAGACCTGACCCCGGGACTGACCGCCGGGGCCGGGTTTAGGCATCTTGTATTTAGCACGCCCGGCAACGTGTATGTCCGTCCATCGGGCTTCAATGTGGTCCAGACGCTTCCGCCGCAGATCAGCGCGATCGGGCCGGCGGGCAACGGCACGACGGGCGTGGCTATCGCGGGGCAGCAGTTCAACTCCAACACGCAAGTCTTGTTCGACGGTTTGCCTGCCACGCTTCAGTCCCTCAAGGCTGGAATTTTGATCGTCACGCCGCCGCTGGCGCCGGCCGGGTACACCGCGTCGGTCACCGCGCTGAACCCCGACGGGCAAAGCTCCCTGTTCTTGAGTTCCACAGCTCCCACGTATACTTATACGGCGGGCACCGTGTCGGCACTGCCCGCCAATCCCAGTCTCACGGTAAATCCGGCCGTGATTCCGGCGGGATCGCCGGTGACGCTGGCTGTAGTCGGCTCCCACACAAACTTCGTTTCCGGCGTGACCACGATTGGATTCGGCACCAGCGACGTGACCGTGAATAACATCACCGTGACGGATCAGACCCATCTTTCCGTTACCGTCACGCCCAATGTCTCGATCGACGCCACTAACATCACCGTGACTACCGGCCTGGAAGTAATTTCCCAAGCCGTGGGTTCCCAGATCACCCCGGCAAATCCTCAGCAATAAACGCGCTGGCTGTACACTTGAGACATGCGGGTAGTGGCCTACGCGCTGCTTTTCGCGCCGGTGCTGGTGGCCCAAAGTGCCGCGCAAAATGCCGCGCCCAGCAGTGTTTTGGATAAACGCATCGCGGCGACGCTCGCCGAAAGCGGCGCGCCCAGCGTGTCCGTCGCGGTGGTCGAAAACGGCGAGATCGCCTACGCCAAGGCCTTCGGCAAGGCCAATGTTGCCGAGAATCGCGCCGCCGACGCGTCGACGCGCTACGCCATCGGATCGGTGAGCAAGCAGTTCACGGCCGCGGCGCTGCTGTTGCTCGAAGAGCAAGGTAAAATCTCGCTCGACGACACAGTTTCCAAATACTTCCCTGACCTGGCGCGCGCCGGCGAAGTGACCATTCGCGAGCTGCTCTCGCACACCTCCGGCTACGAGGACTACGCGCCGCAGGACTACCTGATTCCCGCCTGGACGCATCCCATCTCACCGCGCGAAATCCTGGACCAGTGGGCGAAGAAGCCGCTCAATTTCGATCCGGGAACGCGCTGGCAGTACAGCAACACCAATTACGTGATCGCGGGGCAGATTTTCGAGAAGGCCTCGGGCCAGCCGTTGCTGGCTTTTCTGCGCGAAATGATTTTCGAGCCGCTGGGAATGACCACGCCCGGCGACATTTCCGAACACCAGCCCGCCGATGCTTCCGCGTACACCCGCTACGCGCTCGGGCCCCCGCGGCCGGTCGGGCGCGAAGGTCCGGGCTGGTACTTTGCCGCGGGCGAACTGGCGATGACGCCTTCGGATCTGGCGCGCTGGGACCGGGCCTTTCTCCAAAAGAAAATTCTCTCCGCGCGCTCCTACGATGAGTTCACTACCGAGGTGAAATTGAAGGACGCCAAATCCACGCATTACGCGCTGGGCCTGGACTTGGGCGATTGGAACGGAACACCGATGATCTCGCACACCGGCGAAGTATCGGGGTTCCTGACCTTGAACGCGTTGTTTCCAGCCAAGGGTGTCGCGGTGGCGGTTTGTTCCAACGAAGACGGGATCAACCTGATCGGCCCGTTGGCGCGGCAGGTTGAGGACATCGTCATGGGCGCCGCGCAAGACAAGGAGCTCGCGCAGGTCCGCGAAATTCTGGAAGGCCTGCGCCGGGGACGCGTGGACCGCGCCCTGTTTACCGATGATGCAAACTCGTTCTTCAACGACGTCGTGTTGAAGGATTATGCGAAGTCGCTTGACCGCCTGGGCAATCTCGAAGATCTCACCAAAAGCAACGAGACCCTGCGCGGCGGAATGACCCACCGCAATTATCGGGCGCGATACGAAAAGAAGACGCTCACGCTCAACGTCTACGTCATGCCGGACGGTAAGTACGAGCAGTTTCTCGTGGAAGAGACGCTGTAAGCCTCTACTTGCTCTGGCTCAGCTTGCGGAAGTAATCCGCGACCGCGTCCGAGTACCCCGGAGGAACGGTTTCGGTGCCCGCGCTCCGGACTTGATCCGAATTCTTGTCTTCGAGTTTCCGGCGTACATCGAGCTCCAGGCGTTCGAGCTCGGGCAGCACTTCGTGGCTCAGCCGGTTGGAAAGCTCGGCGTCGTTGGTGACGAAGCCGGGGTTCAGCGCGTGCGACAGGTTCGAATAGTCACCCTGAAAATCCGGATTGTCGCGGATGAAATCGCGAAGCTGATTCAGATCGCGCAGCGATTCACGATAGGCCTGATCGATGGAGACGGGCCCGTCGGCATAGCCGTAACCCGGAGTCACCGGTCCAGCGCCGCCGTAAGGCGCGTAGCCATTGTTCGGGCCGCGTTGACCGCCTGAACCGTTTTGTCCGGGTTGTCCGTTCTGAGCCTGCTGATTGCCCTGGCCGGATTGCCCGGATTGCCCATTCTGTTGTCCGGGCTGCTGGCCCGCTTGCTGACCGGGCTGCCCTGGTTGCCCTTGCGCGCCCTCGCCCGGCTGATCGCCGCGCCGCAGCGGATTCGATTGCCGGCCTTGCCCGTTGCCCTGTTGCGCGCGGTCCTGGGCTTGCTGCATTCTGGAACGCATCGCTTCCAGGCGCGATAAAGCGTTTTGGAGGTCCTGGTTGTCACCGCCGGGGCCCTGTCCGGGCTTGCCCGATTGCTGCTGATTAGCGGCCTGAGCCTGCTGGAGCGCGTCGCGCAGGTTGTTCAGACCCATCTGGACGTTGTTCTCACGCACCCAGGCCGAAGCGCCGTAGCCCCGGCGAATGAACTCGCCGTCCTGGCGCATATGCATTTCGAGCTCATTCTGCTGCGCTTCGCCCAATGCGTCGCGAAGCTTGTTGCTTACCGGGTTCTGGGCGCCCGCCATGCCGCGGGCCGTGTCCTGAATGCCCTGCTGCAGCTTCTTGAGCTGGTCCGCCATTTGGCTCTTTTCCGACGCCAGTTGGTCGGCTTCTTTTTGGTTCTGGAATCCCTCGCCACCGAAGCGCGGATTTTCGCCCGCGCCGGAGCCGATCATTTTGCGCAGGCGGGTCTGCGCGTCGGTTTCCTGTTGTGCGAGCTGGTTCGCCTTTTGCGCCAGATCGTCGAGCTGCTGCGACGCGTTCTGATGCTGCATGCCGTTCAGGATGTCGCGCGCTTCGTTCAAACGGTCCGCGGCGCGGCGCTGTCCGGCGGCGGTCTGCTCCTGGCCACCGTTCTGCTGGTTCTCGGCGTTCTGCATGTCTTCGGTCGCTTTTTTCAACTGATCGAGGGCTCGCTGCAATTGCGGTGAAGCGATGGAACCCACACGTCCCCCGTTCCCGGACTGGCCGGATTGTCCGGGCTGCCCGGACTGGCTG
>JASIGB010000102.1:0-7532 GCA_030045355.1 Bryobacteraceae bacterium | reverse complement strand
CACGTTCATGGCGGGAGTGGAAGCGGTCAAGCGCGGCTTGGGGCAGCCCATTGGATCGCTGACACAGCTTGGCACCGTCCGTCTTGGAAAACGCACCGAAGGCCGCACTCCGAAAATCAAGGATTTCGTTCCGCTCGCCAACATCGAAGACCTCGTCTTCGGTGGCTGGGACATTTTTAACGATACGGCGTATGAGTCCGCCGTGCATGCCGAAGTTCTGGAAAAATCGCTGCTCGAACAGGTTCGCGAGCCGCTCAGCGCCATCAAGCCGATGCAGGCCGTTTTCGATCCGGACTACGTCCGCCGGCTGCACGGGCCCAACGTCAAGCAGGCCGGATCCAAGATGGACAAAGCCGAAATGCTGATGGAGGACATCCGGCAGTTTCGCGCGGCCAACGGCGTCGACCGCGCCATCATGATCTGGTGCGGGTCCACCGAAGTGTTTCACAGGCCCTCGGCCGTCCATCAGACGCTCAAGGATTTCGAGTGTGGCTTGCAGAAGAACGACCCTGAAATCGCGCCCAGCCAGATCTACGCCTACGCTGCGCTCAAGAGCGGGGTGCCGTACGCCAATGGTGCGCCCAACCTGACCACCGACACGCCGGCTCTGCTGGAACTCGCGCGGGAGCGCCAGATCCCGATCTGCGGCAAGGATTTCAAAACCGGCCAGACCTTCATGAAAACGCTGATCGCGCCGGGATTTAAGGCGCGCATGCTCGGAGTTTCAGGTTGGTTCTCGACGAACATTTTGGGTAATCGCGACGGCGAGGTGCTGGAGGACCCCGGTTCCTTCAAATCCAAGGAAGAAACCAAGCTCAGCGTGCTGCAGCAGATCCTGCAGCCCGAGCTTTACCCGCAGCTTTATAAGGACCTTTATCACGCAGTCCGCATCAATTACTATCCGCCCCGCGGCGACGCCAAGGAAGGCTGGGACAACATCGACATTTTCGGATGGCTCGGTTATCCCATGCAGATCAAGATCAACTTCTTGTGCCGCGATTCCATCCTGGCCGCTCCCCTGGTGCTCGATCTGGTTCTGTTCCTCGATCTGGCGCAGCGGGCGGGCATGAAAGGCATCCAGGAGTGGCTGTCCTTCTACTTCAAGGCCCCGATGACGGCGCCCGGATTGTATCCCGAGCACGACATCTTTATCCAATTGATGAAGCTGAAGAACACGCTGCGTTGGATGCGCGGAGAGGACTTGATTACACACCTTGGGCTCGAGTATTACGACTAACGGATCCAAGCGCCAGGAGCCGGCCAAGCGCAAAGTGCTGGTGATCGGCGGCACTCTGTTCATCGGTCAGGCGCTGGTGAAGGAACTGCTGCACGCCGGGCACGACGTCAGCGTGCTGCACCGCAAGCCGCGGCACAAGCTGGGCAAACGGGTGGGGAACATCGTCGCGGATCGCAACGATCCCGACGCGGTCAAGCGCGCGCTGGCCGGCAAGGGCTTCGACATCGTCTACGACAATGTGTACGATTTTGAGCACGGCACCACGGCCGCCCAAGTGGAAGCGACGGCTCGCGCTTGTGGAAACAATCTGCAGCGTTATGTCTTTATGTCGAGCGTGGCGGCCTACGGCGACGGGCTGAACCATCACGAGGGCGACGCGCTCGCGCCCGACGATCATCCCGACTCCTACGTGCGCAACAAGGCCATGAGCGAACGGGCGTTGTTCCGCTTGCGCCAGCGCAACGGGTTTCCGGTGGTGACCTTGCGTCCTCCGTTCATCTACGGCCCCGGCAATCCGTTCTACCGCGAGGCGTTTTTCTGGGACCGTTTGCGCGAAGGCCGTCCACTGATCCTGCCGGGCGACGGGCGACGGCTCATGCAGTTCGTCAACATCCACGATTTGGTGCGCGCCTGTGTGAAGGCCATCGATACGCCGGATATCGAGGGGCACGCGTTCAACATCGCCAATTCGCGTCCGCTCACCCAGATGGAGGCTGTCGAAGCCTTCGCGCGCGCCGCCGGCAAAGAGCCGACGTTCGTGCGCCTGCCGCGCGAGCGCATCCTGCGCGCCGGCGGCCATCCCATGGGCCCGAAACTCTACTTCGGCATGTACTTTGACATGCCGGCTATTACGGTGGTGGTCAACAAAGCACAGCGCGTTTTGAAGTTCAAGCCCATCGACTTCAACGCCGGACTCAAGGAGAGCTACCGCTGGTATCTGCGGCACAAGTTCCCCAAACCGGATTACTCGTTCGAAGACGCGCTGATTGCCGCCGCGCCGGCGTCGGCGTATTCGGCGCCGCTGGATTGAGCGCATAATAGGGAAGAGTACGCCGATGTCGAGCGCCACACTCGTTTCAGTTCAGGAATATCTTGCGACCTGCTATCGTCCGGATCGGGAATACGTCGACGGCGAAATCCAGGAGCGCAATTTGGGCGAACAACCGCATAGCCTGATCCAAGCCAGCCTGACCACCTTTTTGTTTAACCACCGGCGTGAATGGGGAATCCGGGTGCTGCCCGAGCAGCGCGTTCAGGTTAGCCCGACTCGTTTTCGCGTTCCCGACGTATGTGTCCTCGCGGCTGATGCTTCGCGGGATCCCATTGTGCGCGAGGCCCCAATTCTTTGCGTCGAGATCCTTTCCGCGGAGGATCGGGTGTCCCGGTTACATGAGAAGCTCGCGGATTATTTCCAAATGGGCGTTCGCTATGTTTGGGTCATTGACCCGGAAAGCAGGCGCGCGTTCTGCTACACGCCCGGCGAAATGCACGAAGTCCTGGACGGGATCCTGCGAACGCAGAATCCGAACATCGAAGTCCCGCTCGCCGACGTTTTCGAAGCCTGATTATTCGCCGCGCTCTTCCTCGCGCACCCGCTCCAGGCGCTGGCGCAACGCCTCGGGTAATCCCGCCTCGATCTCCGGCGTGATCAGCCCGACCGAATCCATGTCGATGATGTGCGTTTTGTCCTTGATCCGAAAGCTGGTGAGCTTCATGCGCACTAGTTCCGGCACCGCCGCCAAAAGAAAGCCTTCTACCGTTTTAGTGGGCGCCGAGAAGTCCGGGATCGGCGACAGGTCTGTCGGGCGAACCTTCTCTCGAATGAAGACCAAATGAACGGCGCTCTTGGCCTTCGGGGCCTCGGCGTTCACCAACATGTCGATCCCCGCCACGTGCCGATACCGGAAGCCGAAGGATTCGGCGGCCTTCGCGATGCGCGCGAGGTCGCTCCGGTCTACTGCGATATCGACGTCACGCGTCAACCGAGCCGCGTCAGGGTCTCGTGCGCTGACCTGGAAGAATACGGCCATTCCCCCGATCACGCGATATTCAATTCCCGCATCCGTTAGCGCGGAGTGCAGGCGCTCTAAGAGCGTAAACAACTGTTCCACATGAGCATCCAGTGCCTTCGCCGTAATCATTTAGGGCTGCCTTGATTGTGGCACAAGCGCTTCCCGCGCCGCCCTCGCCGTGTTGCAGTGGATCGCGACCGTATCGTTCGTGTCGCGGGCGTAGCCGCCGGCCAGCACCACGGCCACGGGAACGGATTGAGCTAGCACTGTTTCAAACACTAACGCATCGCGGCGTTTCAACCCATCCATGGTCAGCGCCAGACCGCCCAACTGATCGTCGCCGTACGGATCGGCGCCCGCCACGTGGATGGCCAGATCCGGCTCAAAGCTCATCGCGAGCTTCAGCGCGCCGTCCAGTCGCTCCAGATATTCGTCATCGCCTACACCGTCCGCCAGATGCACGTCGATCACCGAAGGCGGCTTTTCGGCCGGATAATTGTTGAACTGGTGCAGCGACAGCGTCAGGACGCTCCGGTCGCCCGCGAAGATCGCCGCCGTGCCATTGCCGTGATGCACGTCGCAATCGATCACCAGCGCCTTTGCAATCCGCCGCCGGTGTTGCAGCGCGCGGATGGCGATGGCAACGTCGTGGATCGCGCAAAAACCTTCGCCGTGGTCCGGAAACGCGTGATGAAATCCTCCGCCGATGTTGAACCCGATGCGGTTGCCGAGCGCGTTTTGCGCGGCTAAGATCGTGCCGCCCGCAGCCAGCCAAAATCCTTCCACCATCTCGCGCGAGTACGGAATTTCCAGCCGTACGATCTCGGCCTGGCTCAACGTCCCTGCCTTCAGCCGCTGCACCCAGCCGGCATCGTGAACGCGCAGTACATCGTCATCGGCTACCGGTTCGGGCTCGACGAAATCGCCCGGTCCGGCGAAGCCCTCTTGGAGCAAGCGATCGTGAATCAGCCGGTACTTGCGCGCGGGAAACACGTGCTCACCGAAGTTCAGATCGTACCGCGGATGGTACACCAACTGGAACGGGAGCATGCCTGGTCGTTGGTATTATGCCCGCCGGCGGTGTTTGCGATGCGGCCTTGTTGAATTGGGGGTCGCGGGAGGCGTCGTCGGCAGAGGAGGGTCGGCCTGTTTGTTCATCGCCCGGCGGTATTTCTGCACCGCCACGTTGTGCTGGGCCATGGTCTCGGAAAACTGGTGGCCGCCGGACCCATCCGGCTTGGCGACAAAGTAAAGGTAATCTGTTTCGGCGGGCTGGAGCGCGGCCTCCAGCGCGGCCGCCCCGGGATTCGCGATCGGACCCGGCGGCAGACCGGCGTGGCGATAGGTGTTGTAGGCATTATCGCTGGCCAGATCAGATCGATAAATCGTGCCGCGATAGCGCTGCTCCAGCAACGCCGCGTAAATCGTGGTGGGATCGCAATCCAGCGTCATGCCCCTGCGCAGCCGGTTTTCGTACACCGAAGCCACCACTGGCCGTTCCTGCGGCTGCCCGGTTTCCTTTTCCACCAGCGAGGCCATCGTGACCGTCGCGTTTACCGGCGCTGCTTGACTCTGCCCCGTGCGCCCGGCTTCGAGTTGACGCCATTGCCTGCGAAACTGTCCGGTCATCATGGCGCAAAGCTGCCGCGCGGTGGTCGAGCGGGTGATGCGATAAGTCGCCGGGAACAGGTACCCTTCGAGCGTGGGCGCGTCCGGCGCCAGATCGTGAATCAGCGCCGGATTGCGCGCCGCGCGCAGAAACTCCTCCGGGTTCAGGAAATCGAAGCGCGTGAGAATCGCCGCGATATCGAACATGTTGCTGCCTTCCGGGACCACCACTTCGTAAAAGAAAACGTCGCCGCGCGCGATCCGGTTCAGGACATGGGAGGGACTATCGGCGCTCGCGAATCGATATTCGCCGGCCTGCAAGCGCTGCCCGGCATGCAGCGCGCGCGCCAGCAGAAATTGCCATCCATAGCGCACCACGCCATTTTGCGCCAGCGTCCGGGCCATTTCCTGCGTGCTCGTGCCTTTCGGGAACTCCACGATCACCGGATCACGAAAACCCTGGTAAGGAACGTTCAGCGAAAAATACGCGCCTGCTCCAGCGGCCACAACCCCCAGAAAAAACAAACTGAAGACCACACGTTTGATCATCGCCGCGACTCGAGGAAACTTTCGAGCAGGATCACCGCCGCCAGGCGATCCACGGCCTTAGCGCGCTTCTCGATGCTGGCGCCGCTTTCGCGCAGCACGCGTTGCGCCTGCACGGTGGTCAGGCGCTCGTCCCACATTTGCACCGGAAGCGCGGTCGCGGCCTCCAGTCGCGTGGCGAAATCGCGCGCATTTTCCGTGCCCCGGCCTTCATCCCCGCTCATATGCAGCGGATTCCCCATCACAATGAACGTGACGTTGCGCTCGGAAGCGAGTTTCTTCAAGCGCGCCAAATCCTCCCGCACGTTGGTGCGCTCCAGGGTTGGAAGGCCCTGCGCCGTGATCCCCAGTTCGTCGCTGATGGCGAGGCCAATGCGCCGTTTGCCCAAGTCGAGGGCCAGGATTCTGCCTGATTCCATTGGTGCAAGCCGTGTAGTGGAAGCCGGTTCCGGCCGAGCGGCCCTGATGTCAATTGCCGTTTCCGCCGATTTCATTTCATCATAGAACTGACCCCTTAGAATAAGAACAGGCCCGATGTCCACCCTCACGCCTACGCCAACGCCCGCGCCCAGAGCTCCGATTGCGCGACCGGCGCAGGCCGGCGTGACCATCCTGGCCACGGCTGCCAGCGTGGCTTTGCTCTACTACGGCCGGGTGTTTTTCATCACCATCGTGGTGGCGATCACCATCGCGTTTCTGTTGGACCCGCTGGTGACACCCTTCCTGAAATTGCGGATGCCGCGCGCGGTGGCCAGTTTCATTGTCTGCAGCATCGCGCTGCTGCTGTTGTATCTGCTCGGGCTGGGACTCTACACCCAGTTTTCCGGACTCGTGGAGGAACTCCCCACCTTCAGCCAGCGCATGAACGAACTGGTGGATAACGTAGCCACGCGCGTGGACGACGTGGAGAAACGCACCTACCAGGTGCTGATCCCCAAGCGCTTTCAGCCGGCGCCTCCACCGGCGGGCGTTCCAGAACCGGAGCGTACGCGCCGGAGGCGCGGCGCCCGAACCCCGGAACCGGTGGCGCCCCCAACCCCGGCCCAAATTCCCGAGGTTCGCATTCACACCGAGCCCACGCCGCTGCTGACCTACGTCTATGGATACATCCGCTCCTTCTATGACGTGCTGCTGATGGCCAGCTTCGTGCCGTTCCTGGTGTACTTCATGTTGAGCTGGCGCGATCACATGCGCCGCAGTTTCCTGTACCTGTTCAGCGGCTCCGAGCGCCAGGTGGTGGGCAAAAGCTGGCAGGGTGTCGCCGACATGGTGCGGGCCTACGTAATCGGGAATTTCATTCTTGGATTCCTGCTAGCCACCATCAGTTGTTCGTTCTTCTTCTCCATCCGCCTGCCCTATTGGCCGCTGGTGGGACCGTTGAGCGGATTCTTGAGCCTGGTACCCTACGTCGGCCTGCCGCTGGCCATGATTCCGCCTTTGGCGGCCGGACTGATTGTTTACGATCATCCCCCGATTTACGTCATGATCGCGGTGGTGGTGGCGGTGCTGCATTTGATCGCGATGAATCTGCTTTATCCCAAGGTAGTGGGATCGCGCGTGCACCTGAACCCGCTCGTGGTCACTGTGGCGCTGATGTTCTGGGGCACCCTCTGGGGCGGCATCGGCCTGTTGCTCGCGATTCCCATCACGGCAGCCATCAAAGCGGTCTGCGATAATGTCACCAGCCTGCACGGCTACGGCCGTTTGCTGGGCGATTAGTTTTCCGCGGGTATCGTCATGAGCAAACAGATTTTGATTTTCGCCGGGCTAGGCTTGGTTGCACTCGCCATCGCCGTGGTAGTGATCCTGGCCGGCAATAAAGGCGCACATCTGCAACTCGAGGGCAAGATCCTGAAAGTCCGCACCGGCGCGCTGGGCGATGGCAATAGCATCGCGGTGATGGATTTTCGCGTCAACAATCCCTCCAATGTCCCGTTCGTCGTGCGTGACGTTGACATTTCCTTGGAGAAATCCAATGGAGAAATGACGGAAGGCGTCACCGTGTCCAAGGCCGATCTCAAGCAATTGTTCCAGTACAATCGCTTCCTGGGCGATCAATATAACGACGGCCTAGGGTTGCAGGACACCATCGCGCCGCACAGCACCGTAGATCGCATGGTGGCCGCGCA
>JASIGB010000101.1:0-2654 GCA_030045355.1 Bryobacteraceae bacterium | reverse complement strand
CTGATGAGCCGCCCCGGCGTGGTCTACAGCCGCGAGCAACTTCTGGACGCCGTCTGGGGTCATGACCGCGCGGTGACGGACCGCACCGTGGACGTCTACATCCTGCGGCTGCGGCAGAAAATCGAACCCGATCCGACCAATCCCTCGTTCATTCGCGCCGTGCGCGGGTTTGGGTACAGCTTCAACGAGCAGACCGTCGAATCGCCGGTGAAGGTCTGAGCCGCGCGATCGACTGCGTCCTTAGTGGACCGGCCTCAGGCTCCGGATGGCCCAAAAAAATGCCTTTTCGAATGACGACGAGGCTTTGTCGCCCGCGTTGTATCTTAGGTGCCCAGCGAACAACTTGCCACCAAACTCCCAATAGACACCAATCGAGTGCTCTGCCCGCTCATCCGGGCTAAGTTTTGCCTCGTCGTAAGCGCAGATAACTGCATGCAAAGCGCGTGATTCTGGTGGAAACTGAAACTTCTCGATCGGCTGGATCGCCGAAGCTTCCGCATTCATATCCGCCAGCGCCCATCCCTCGGGCGTCTTCGACCTGCCTTGAGGCCCCGTCATTATGACAGCACCGCCCTCCGGAATTTGATCCTGTATGAATCTTGCCGAGCGCGGCGCATAGAAAAACACAGGCGTATCAAGACCAGTGGAAACGCCCCAGCCCACAGGCACAGCCATGGAAAATCCGTATTTCCGGCTGATAAAACGCCTTGCCGCCCCGTGACCTTCCACTGTCCCCTGGCTTAGTGCCGGCGCGACGGCCAAAACCGCGAGAAGAACGACTCTAGCCATTCAGATTACGTAACCGGCGGGTCGATATTGCCGATCGAAAATAGCGAAAATTCGTCCTCCGGCCACTGGATCGGCGTGCCGCGCTCTTCGTGCATGTGATGATAGCGGCCGCCGAAGAACAGCAGCGGACGGCCTTCGTTGGCCTCGAAATGCTCCACCCGCGCGATGTACAGCGTGTGATCGCCCGCCGGATGTATGTCGATCACTTCCACCACGAAATACGCCACCGCGCCGCCGATCATGGGAATCCCGTCGCGATGCACCACGCGCACGTGCAGATCAGGCGATGGCCGCCCGGCGAAATGGTTGCTGTGCGCGTCCTGATCCTCGGCCAGCACGCTGATCCCGAAGCGCCGCACCGTGGGCAGGATGCGGTGCATGTTGGAGCGGTTATCGAGCGAAACCAGGATCAGCGGCGGCTCGAGCGACACGGAAATGAACGCGTTGGCGGTCATCCCGTGCATCTTGCCCTCGGCCTGGGCCGTGAGAACCGTGACGCCCGAGGCAAAGCGTCCTAGTGCGTTGCGAAACTGTCGCGTATCGATCTGAGCGGCCACGAAAGCCGGCGGCAATTATTTGCGGCCGTTCTTCATTACAACACTAATGTCGTCCGGATTGATCAGGTCCGGCACAGTCCAGCCGTCCAGGTCGTACTCGGCCATGCACTGCTCGGCGAAGCCCTTGTACTTCGCGGCCTGCCCCAGATGCTCGGCCACCATCAGCGTTTCAAAGCGGATGCTTTCGTGATTGCCGAAATAATTGCGCTCGTAGAGCTCGTGCCGGCCGCCGAACTCGGTGCCCATGGCGTCCCACATCAGCTTCATCAGCTTCACGCGATCGAGCGCCGAGTAGCCGTTGGAACCGCGCACGAACGTCTCCAGATAGTTGCGGATCTCCGCCACCTTGAAATCGTTGGCGTGCGACGGCAGATAGATAAGGGCGCTGGCGAGCACGTTCTCGATGATTTCCTTGAGCCGTGGATAAATCAAGTTGGAAGCCACGCGATACGCGAGGCCGTAATCCAGATTGGGCAGCACGTAACCGGGAGTCCACGGCGTTGTCGTGCGCGCCATCGCGTCCGTCAGGCCCCAAAACAGATTGCGCCACGCGAGCACTTCGCCCACTTGCGCCTGCACACCGCGGAAATCCTTCGATCCGGTGGCTTCCACACCCTTGAGCAGCAGCCCCGCGATGAAGTCCATCTTCACGGCCAGCCGCACGCAGCCGTGGAACATGAAGCGCGGCAGAAAACCGGAGCGCGGGAAGAAATTGTTGACCTTATCGATATCGCCGTACGCGAAGACGTTCTCCCACGGCACCAGAACCTTGTCGAAAACAATGATCGAATCGTTTTCATCCAGGCGGCTGGAGAGCGGATAATCGAACGGGCTGCCCATCGCCGTCGCGGTCATTTCATAGGACGGCCGGCAGAACAGCTTCACGCCCGGCGAATCGGTGGCGACGATGCAGACGAACGCAAAATCCTTGGTCTTGATGGGCAGCGCGCCGTTGTTGGCGATGAAATTGTAGTGCGTGAGCGTGGAAGTGGTGGCCACCACCTTCGCGCCGCTGACTACCAGGCCCGCGTCCGTCTCCTTCTCGACGTGCATGTAGACGTCGCGCACTTCGGACAGTTCCTTGTTACGGTCCACCGGCGGATTCACGATCGCGTGATTGACGAACGTCACTTCCTCCTGCACCTTCTTGTACCAGCGGCGCGCGTTCTCATCGAATGGCGTATAGAAATCTGAGTTCGCGCCCAAGGTCGCAAGAAACGCGGCCTTGTAATCCGGGCTGCGGCCCATCCAGCCATAGGTCACGCGCGCCCATTCGGCGATGGCATCGCGCGAGCCGACCATTTCGTC
>JASIGB010000100.1:0-6856 GCA_030045355.1 Bryobacteraceae bacterium | reverse complement strand
TCCGCCCGATCAGCGCCCGCCCAATATGCGCCCATCAGTTGATAGACGCGCTCTTCGGTGGCGTGCGGCTGATGCGAAGGGAGCCAGGCTCGCGCCCGCCCGACCCGCGCGGCGACGTCGGCCTTTTGGCTCGGATGGGCATAAAGCTGGATGGCGCGCAGCGAGACCGCCGTCGCGCTGAACGCGCTATAGGATTCCGGTGGGCGTTCGTCGGCGGTCTCCCAGTGGCCGTCGGCCTCCTGGCGCGCCCCGAGCAATCGCGCGTATACCGCCGTCACCAGGCTGGGACGCACGCCCGCCGCGTGGGCCGCGAGCATCGCGTAACCATCGTTCATGGATGGATCGATGACGTGCGTGTACTCGACGGCGCGCGGGAAATTGGAGAAATAGCCCAAAGCACTCGCCGCATCGGCACGGGCGGCCTGTTCATCCACCGGAATGCCGTGCTCGCGCGCCGCTCGAAACGCCATCTCCGGGAAAACCTGCTGATGGCAGGAGATGCAGCTCTGCTTGTGATACCAGTTGCGCTGGCTCGATTGAATGATCGTCACGCCTTTTGCCGCGGCGTTTTGAATTTGGCCCACGGAAGCGTCTCCGGCGCAGAGCGCGGACACTGAGCACAGCAGCGCGAACCAGAGTTTCACGGCCACCTCCTCCAGGGAATGAAGCAATTTTACCTTAAACGTCATAGACAACGCCGTCGATGCGCACCTTGGAGCACCAGAAGCAATGGTGAATGGTTTTCCCCGGAACCAACTCACTCAGGTTCAGAGTACGCCAATAGTGAATGCGCAACATACACAGAAACGATGCGAGGGCGACGGATTCGTGCTTCCGGTGCGGCCACAATTTCGCTACCCGCCGCGCTAAATCGTGATCAGGCCCGTCCTGGCTTTTCTGTTCCCGTGGAACCTGCATAAGCTAAAGCTCCCTCGCGAAATTCCCCGCGACCCACCGCCTGAAAGCCCTTAGAATTACTCCATGGCAAGTCTCGCGAAAATTCTTTTGTTCGCAGCCGGCGCTCCGGGCGCCATTTACGCCCAAACCGCGTCACCGCCGCCGCTTGCGCCCGCGATGCAGAGCGCCATTCACCGCATCATCCATGGAACGCCGAACCCTCCACCCATCCAGCTCACTGGCTCTCCGGCCGCCGGGCTCTGCTCCGTTCCGTTGCTCGAAATGCGCGTCGAGCATCCCGAGCGCTTCGCCATCAAGTCCGCGCCCGCTCCCCGATCCGGCGATGCGATCCCGTCGGTGAAGGGACCCGCTCCGTCTTGTAAGGCAGTGCAATCCGCCCAACGTCCCTAACATCATTCTTGTGGAACGAACGGCGACTTCGCGCCGTACGGCAGCGCCGTCATCAGCGCTTCCACCTTGCGAATTTTGCCGTCCTGAATGCGAAACGCCTCGCCCACGTCGACACTGAACGGCCGCTTGGCCGCGCCCGGCATATCGTGCTTGCCTTCCCCTGGTGCGTTCACCCACAGCACATCGCCGCGATGATGGAACATGAAGAATCCGAAGACCACCTGCCGGTCGGAGTCCACTACTAAGAATCGCCGCGGAAAAATCCGGCTGATGTAATTGAATACCTGGGTGTCTAGCTGCGCCGAGCATCCCAGCGCACCGCTGGTCTTCATTCCATTTTCGAACCGATTGCAATCGGAATCGAAGTCCGCCACCTTTCCGTTGCCCTGCTCGATCGCCTCGAAATATTGATTCGTGATCGCGGTGAGCCGGCTCCGCGGCAGCCGCTCGGATTCTGGCACGGTTTCGAGCAGCACCGGATCGGGCGCGCCCGCCTTTTCCATCAGATCGAACGTCCGCGGATTTCGCACCACCACGCTTTCGGCTTCCCTGACGCGATGGTTCTCGATCTTCAGCCGCAGCGCCAGGGCGATGCCGTGGCCGTTTTCCTTCATTGTTCCGAAGAAAGCAGCCTGCCCAGCTTCCGGATCGTCGAAATATTCCTTGTATATGCCGCGCGCGCTGGCCGCGGCCCATAGCCCGTCGCCCGGTTTCAGCGCCACGTCGTTCTCGGTGAACTGGACGTCCGCCGTGACAGGAATTCGCGAAGGATCGTGCGCCACCATCGCGTCCAAATACCGGTTGACGAAACCTTCGAGACAAACGCGATCGCAGGAAGAATCCGGAGCGCCCGCCGCGTGCGCGCCGGGAGCGGCGGCCACGAACGGGCTCGGCGTCCGATAGGGAATACTGGTCTGCAATGCCTCCACTTTGAGGATCTTGCCGTTCCTGATCTTGTACAATTCCGCCACGTCCAGCGTGACGGGCGCTTGATAGGGCAGCGGAATGGAAACCGCGCCGTGGCCCGCGATGTCCACCGATTTCACCGTCCCCGGAATGTGAAACAGCAGCCAACCCAACACTAAACCGCGCTCTTCGTCGATCACCAGAAAACGCCGTGGCTCAATACTCCGCACGAAGCTGAAAAATTTGGTGTCGAGCTGGTCCTTGCAACCGAGCGACGCGAAGGTCCAGGAGTCCTTGGGGTCCAGCTTCAGGCTAGGATTGTTAGTCGTCTGCACGCCATTCTGCACGCGGTTGCACGTCGCGTCGAACGGGACCATGGCGCCAGCGCTGTGTTCGATGCCATCGGAATATTGGCTCGCGATGGCGATCATCTGTTCGCGCGAGCGGCGTTCGGACTTTGGCAGGACCGTGCTGAACAACGGATCCGGCTGGCCCATGGCTTCGATGGCCTGCGCCGCGCCCGGATCGCGCACCACGATGGTCTCCGCCTCGCGGATCAGCCCATGTTCGATTTTGAGGCGTAGCGCGAACGCCACCGGGTTGCCGTTCTCGCGCAGCGTTCCCAGAAATCCTGCTTGGCCGGCCTCGGGATCGGCGACATAAAGCTTGTAGGTTCCCAGACCACTGGCCGTCCCCCAGATGCCTTCGCCGAGCGGGATCTCCTGTTCGTTCTCGGTGAACTTCACCCGCGAATCGAGCGGGAGCGAGTAAGGATTCCGCGCCAGCATCGCATCCAGATACTGATGGATGTACCCCTCCAGGCACGCGCGGTTGCAAGCTGCAGTGGAATTCGCGGCGGGCGCAGCCTGAATCGAGATCGCAGCCAGAGCGAAGCAGCACCACACAAGCAGAACGCGACACGCGAAGACCCGCATATCGGGTCATCATATCCGATCCACGGCCAGCGTCGCTTCATTGCAAAAGTGTTTCGATTCAGGCCATGTGACGTGAAAGATACAGCAGTACGGTTTTGGTCCATGCCAGGCGTTTTGTCGTTGACCCGGCGCTCGCCTGGATGGTATAAAAAACTTTCCTTTTGTTGCGGGTGTTAGGCAACCAAAATGGGCGCTGCAGGGGTTGCAGCGTGATCCTTGTGTCTTCGTAGTGTCTACATGTTTGCATCGGAGCGGCGATCTCGTCAGCGTTTTCCGCTCGCCTTGGCCGTGGAGTACCGTCTGCTCGGCCAGCGCGCGAGCTCGGGCTGGGGTTGGACTTCCAACATCAGCAGCAGAGGTGTGCTTTTTGAAATTGCCCAGCAAGACTCGCTTTCGGGGCTGATTGAAGTTGTGGTGAACTGGCCTTACGTGCTGGACGGGGTGTGCGCTTTGAAGCTCGTGATGAGGGGGCGGGTAGTGCGTATCGGCGGGCGCACCGTCGCGGTGGAATCGACGCAGCACGAATTCCGTACTGCCGGTCCGGTAAGCACGCGGCGTGAAGAACCGCGCTTTAGGACCGCAGCCTTGTGAAAACCAATTCTTTTTTTTACCAGTAAGCACGCCCAAAAGTACTAGTACCCACTTGATTACTTTAGCCGCTTAGTCTCTTCCACTGCCAACCAAATGCTTCAAAATAGGATCAAGCACATTTAAGACTTGGATTCGCATTTCCAGGAGTATGTTTGATTTGTCTCCCGCGGCTGGACGAAAAGCTGCGGCGTCTCCGGGGATTGGGTGGAGGATTCAAAGATGAGAAGAATGTTTGGACTTTGCCTGGTGCTGGTGGCCCTCGTGCTGGTCTCGATGACCGCTTGCAGCACCAAGCGTGGGTATGTCGAGAAGGGCAACGCGCTGTTCAAGGAAGGGCGCCTCGACGAAGCCGCCCTCAACTACCAGAAGGCCATTCAAAAGGATCCCAAATACGGTGACGCCTACTATCGCCTGGGCATCCTGGCGATGAGCCGGAACGACTATCCGACCGCTTTCAACGCCCTGTACCGAGCCAATCGGTTGCTCCCCAACGACACCGACCTCCAGGAAACCTTCGGGGCGTTTTGCCTGGATTATTACTTGAAAAGCCCGCAGCGCCCGCAGAGGCTCTACCAGCAAACGGCGCAATTGGCCTCCCAACTCCTCGCCCAGAATCCGAATTCAGTGCAAGGCTTACGGCTGAAAGGCGCTTTGGCCCATGAAGACCGCAAGCCCGACGAGGCCATCTCCTACTTCCGCAAAGCGCTCGCGGTGCAGCCCGGGAATGCACCGGTGGCCGCGGAATTGGTGCAGACGCTGTTCGAGCAGGGAAACTATCCGGAAGCGGAGAAATCCGCACTCGAATTGATGTCCCGCGCCAAGGACTACGGGGCCATCTACGACATCCTCTACAATTTCTACTCCACGGCGGGACGCGCGGCCGACGCCGAGAACATCGCCAAGCTGAAGGTCGCTAATAATCCGAAGCAGGCTAGCTACCGGATTGAACTGGCCGCCCATTATGCACGGACCAAGAACCCGGCCGCCATGCAAGCGGCTTTGCAGACGCTGTTGGACGATCCCAAGGACTTTCCGGACGCGCAGCTTCGCGTGGGCGATTTCTACCTGACCCAAAATGACTACGCCCAGGCCGTCCGCTATTACCAGGCAGCGGAAAACACGAAACGCGAGGATAAGATCGGAGCGCAGAAGAGAGCCCTGGCGGCCATGCTGGCCGGCTCCAAATTCGACGACGCCACGAAAGTAATCGATCAGATCCTCAAGGAATCGCCCGACGATGAGCTGGCGTTGCGCATACGCGCCGATCTGCTGATCAATACGGGGAAGCGCGAAAATGGCGCGGCCGCGGTCCAAATCCTGCAAGCGCAGTTGAACGCCAACCGCAATCAGGTGGATCCGGCCTTGCGCTTGAACTTAGGCCGGGCCTATCGGCTCAAAGGCGATCTGGAAGCAGCTCGCGCGGAATTTGAAGAAGCGCTGCGAGAGCGCAAGGATTTTCCCGCGGCCGACTACGAGCTCGGCAGAGTTTATCTCGCGGAAGGCAAGAGGGCGGAAGCGCTCCAGGCCGCGAATGCCGCGGCGGCTCTCACGCCGTCCAATCGCCGGACTCTTCTCTTGGAGGCGTGGACGTTAGCGAGCACTGGCCAGCCGGATAAAGCCCGCACGATCTTGGAGCAAGTGCTCAAACAATCCCCCAACGATCCGCAAGCGTTGCACCAGCGGGCGCTGATTTCTCTGCAGCAGGGAAATTTCGCCGAAGCCGTCGTGACGTTGCAGTCTATCCACCGCAACACCGATCCCAGCATCAGCGCGGCGCTCTCCGCCGCGTACATCGGCTTGCGAGACTTTGACAAGGCGGAGGCCACATTGACCGACGCCTTGAAGCAATCGCCCGGTTCGCTGCCCTTGCAAGCGCAGCTCGCGCGAACCACGGCGCTGGCGGGCGATTATAATCTGGCCATCGACCAGTATCAGAGGGTGATCTCACAGGATCCCAAATCGGCGCCCTTCCAGTTGGCGCTGGGCGAAGTGTATCAGGCCAAGGGCGATCTCAAAGATGCCTCCGCGGCCTACCAACAGGCGCATCAGCTCGCCCCCAACGAATTGACGCCGGCTCTGATTCTCGCTGATACCTTGGCCCTGATGGGCCGTAATGATGAGGCAAAAAACCTGTACCACCAGATCGTAAGATCGCACCCCGACGATCCCCCGGCGCTGAATAACGCCGCGTATTTCTTCTCCGAACACGGCGAGTTGGATGAAGCTCAGCGACTGGTGGAGCGGGCTCTCCAGAAAGTGCCCGGCCAGCCCGGCTTCTCCGATACGCTCGGTTATGTGTACCTCAAGAAAGGCGACCACGCGGACGCGATTCGAACGTTTAGCGACCTGGTGCGCCGGTACCCGGCCATGTCCATGTTTCATTACCATCTGGGCTTGGCGCTTTACCAGCAAGGCGATCAATCCGCGGCCAAGAAGGAGCTGCAACGGGCGCTGGCGTCGCACCCCGCACCCACCCTGGAGCCGAGCATCAAACAGTTGTTGGGCAAGTTGGGCTAGCCTGCCCACGAGTCGCCATCGTCATCTCAGGCATCACTACGTCGCGGCCGGTGAAGCGTGGTGAATTGTGCGGAGATCTCGATTAATTCAGGGAAACGGTACCGCGGGCCCACAGTAGCGATGGGCTGCACCTGCCGAGCTCCTTTTGGCCCGCGAGCCTGACTGGGTATTCCTTCGCGGCGATTTCTCGCAAGAGCGGTTCGAGCTCCTTGCGCTCGGTTTCGGCGACAATCTCGCGCCCGTCGGGTCGATCGACCATCACGGTGGGCCATCCGAAGCATGTCCGGCCGTCGGAGAGCTGGATGCGGTTCTTACCGAGCTCGATGCAAGGGTCAGTGACGTCGATGAAAACTCGGCCGTCCGGCCCGATCGGCAAGGCGAATCCCGTGACATTCGGGTGAAGCAGGAAGAAACGCGCTAATTGTCACAGGAGACGCGCTCTCGTCGAAGGTGTTGCCTTGGTCCGGCCACGTGGAGGGCGTGACCGGAAGAAGGCTAGCCCGATTCCCGATGCGGTATCTGCGCCGAACGAGAGCCGCGTATGAATCGAGACGCGCGGGCTGCACTAATCGCCACATGGCATCCTTGGCCTCATAAAT
>JASIGB010000099.1:0-8907 GCA_030045355.1 Bryobacteraceae bacterium | reverse complement strand
GGAGAGTGTGCTTGTCCTCGCTGAATTTCGCGGTGAAGCGTCCGTCCAGCTCCACCAGCTTGTAGACCACGCCCAGGCTGGGCGAATCGGCCGAGGTGGCGAGGTCGGTTCCAACCCCGAACGCGTCGATGGGCGCGCCGGCGGCGGCGAATTCGAGGATCTTGTATTCGTTCAGATCGCTGGTGGCCATGATCTTGGCATCTTTCAAGCCGGCGTCGTCCAGGATCTTGCGCACCTCGCGCGAAAGCTCTACCAGGTTGCCGCTATCCAGCCGCACGCCCCACAGCGGGTGGCCCAGCGCAGCGGCGGCGCGAGCGCCCTCGATAGTGTCATACGTATCGATCAAGTACGCGGTCGTATCGCCTAGCAGTCTCTGCAGCCGCTCGAAGGCTTCCATCTCCGTGGGGAAGGACTGCACCCACGAATGCGCGGCCGTGCCGAACACGGGAATTCCATAACGAAACCCGGTCTCGGTATTGCTGGTGCCGATGCAGCCTCCGATGTACGACGCGCGTCCTGCCAGCACGCCCGCTTCCGGAGAATGCGCGCGGCGCGCTCCGAAATCCACCACCGCGCGTCCGCCGGCCACCTCCACGATGCGCGATGCCTTGGTGGCCACCAGCGATTGAAACCCGATCGCGGCGAGCAGATACGTTTCCACGATCTGCGCTTCCATCAGCGGCGCGCGAATGGTGAGGAACGGCTCGTTGGCGAAAATCGGCGTGCCTTCCCGCATGGCGAACAGGTCGCCGGTGAAGCGGAGATCACGCAGGGCTTCGAAAAAATCGCCGGAGACGCATCGGAACTGCGCGAGGCCGCGAAGATAGTCAATCTCTTCGGCGGTGAACTTGAGGTGCAGCAGGTAATCGACCGCTTGCGCCAGGCCAGCCGCCAGAACATAGTTGCGATAGCGCGGCAGACGGCGGAAAAACAGCTCGAATGTCGCGATTTCCTGAGCCTTGCCCGCCTCAAAGTAACCAGCGGCCATGGTGAGCTGGTAGAGGTCGGTAAGCAGGCCGGTCACTGATCGTATTTTATCAACGGCTTTTGTTAGGCGCTTAACGCGCGGAGCGGTTACTTTTTGGCTGGGGCGGCAGGCTTGACGTCGGAGGCGGCTTGCGTCAGATCGTCGATGGTTTTCGAATCCAGCCCGTACAGCGCGGGCTCGTTCTCCCGCTCGGCCACGTAATCCGAGCCTTGCTTGGCGAGCAAAACCTTTTCCGTAGTCTTTCCGTCCATGGAAACCACCGTGATATCGATCGTGGGCGCGCCCAGCGATCCGGTATCGATAAACTTGCTGGCCGAAAGGTCGCGCAGCTTATCCAGGAACGACTGGACGCTCACCGAGTCCATCTTCTTGCCGTTCGAGAACCAGTCGTCGCCGCCCTTGGTGAAGCCGTAGAACTTTCCATTCACGTGCATTTCAATCTTGCTTGGATCGTTGAACCCGAAATCGAAGAGCTTCTTATTGCGGAAGTCGTCCACGGATTTATCTACGCCCGTACCCAGGTCCGCCGTGACTTTATACACGCCCGGCACGACGCTCGATTTGGCGTAGTAATCGTCTTTCACCTTGCGAATCTCGATTTGCTGGTTGCCGGAAGGATCGGTGAACTTCACGGTGGCAACGGGAGCGCCGGAGGCGAATGAAGCCGCGGCCTTCTTGGCATCATCGTCGGAAAGCGTCAAATCCATCTTGGCGTCTTTCAGCTTGCGCAGCATGTCGTCCACTTGCGAGCCGTCGGCGCGGTAGGGCTTGGGTTTCACGATCTGCCAGTGGTCCTTGTCGCGGCCGAAAACGATGTTCTGCTTTTTCGCATCCAGCTCCACCTGGCTGACCTTGTCCTGATCGAACGTCAGCAGGCGTTTATCGCGCAGGTCGTTGGGGGACTTATCCAGGCCGGTCTTCGCATAGCTCGCCACCGTGTACACTTTCGGACTGCCTTCGAGCATCGCGTATGTGCCGCTATTGGTTGGCGTGTCGTCGCCGAACAGAAGCTTGCTCACCTTGCCCTTGGCGGTGACGTCCACTTCCAGGCTGGGCGAACTGAGGCCGTACGTGCCCAAATTGGACGCCTTGTCGTCCACCACGCTATCCGAGTTGACGGTGGCGGCGGCGTAACCGAGCTGAATGGCGGCATCCTGATCGGCCGGATAGGCCTTGGGCGCCGTGATCTGCCATTTGCCGTTGGTCCTGTCCAGTTCCATCGGGTCGGCGCCCTTCTTCTTCAAAACGATTTTGGTGAGATCGCCCTCGTTAAGCGCCAAAATCTTCGGCGACGCGTCGGCGGGAGGCTTGGCGGCCTCCGCGGCCTTTTCCTTGTTGGAGAAATAGAGGCCGACGCCGAGGCCGGCCAATAGCACGACAGCCACTAATAGACCACGAAAGCGCATCCTAACGTATCTCCGTTTACTCCTATCTTCGTTTGAACCAAACCAGCACGCCGCCGAAGATGACAATCAGCGGGAGGAAGATCTGGCTGGTAAATTGGACGGTCCGGAACTGAGCGCGCGTCAGATTGATGCGGCGATCTTCCGGCGCCTTAGGCGGAATCGCGATCAGATCCTCATCTGACGACAGCCAGTTGACCATGTTGAGCAACAGATTGCGATTGCCGCTGAATCCCAGCGCTTGGTTGGAGGCCCAGCCGGAATTGCCGATGACCACGTAGCGGCCGGAATCGCTCGGCTTCGCGCCGTTGTAGGTGCCCGCGACAGCCAGCGTGAACGGCCCGTGCTTGTCTTTGTTCGGGTCGATCCGAATCTCGGCGGAAGCGAGATTGTAGGTGGCAAAGCTGTCCGCCGAGGTGGAGAACAACTTCGTGTTCGTCGTTTTGTCCGTGTTCTTCGTCTCGAGCGAACGCGACAGCGGGAACGCCGTGGAAACGTTCGTGAGATCGTTCACGATGGGGTGCGAGTCGTACGTCAGAACCACCGGCGCCTCCGGACCGCCTCCCAGGAGCTGCGACGCGGCGCTTTCGTCCAGCAGCAAATCCTTGTCGAGCGTGACGCCCCAGCTATCGAGCAGAGCGGCCAGAGCGTCGTTATCGGAGATCTGTTTGCGTCCCAGCTTGAGCGGCGGATCCAGCATGAACAGCGCGCGCCCGCCCGCTTCCACGTACTTCTTGATGGCGTCCACTTCGGGCTGGATGTAGTCTCCGGTCGGCCCGCCGACCACCAGCACGGTGCAATCGGAAGGCACCTGGGCTTTTTCCAGCAGGTTGATGCTCTGGACTTTGTAGTTGTCCTTCTCCACGACGGATTGAAAGCCGGAGAATCCTTCGCCCTGTTGCGAGGAATCGGTCAACTGGTGCTCGCCGTGCCCGGTAACGACGCAAACATTGCGGGCACCTCCCTTCAGCGCGCGGATCAGCGCGCCGGTGACGCCTTCTTCATCGAAGGTCTTCGCGTCCTCACGCCGCGTTCCAATGGTGATCACCGCTTCGCCCGTGCGGTTGACGTTTTCCGCGCGGGCGAGCGTAGGATTCTTCAGCAAATCGACGTATTCGATGTGGACCCTGGGCGATAAATTCCGATAGCGATCCAGAAGGTCCTTGGCGTTTTGCATGCCACTGGCCTGATCGAAATAGGTGATCGTGATGTCCTGCTTCAGTTCGCCCACCACCTTCTTGGTCTGATCCGATAGCGTGAAGCGCTTATTCGCCGTGGCGTCGTACGACTTGTTGTACCGGTTGGCGAGGAAATTCGCCACCACCAGCACGGCGAGAATCACCAGGATGTAAACCGTCACGTACGCCGCGTACTTGCTTTGTCTGGTCTGAATCCAATGCTGAGCCACTTACGACCTCCACCGCAGAGATTCCATGGAGCGCGAAGTGAGGAACAGCCCCAGGAAAATCACGGATACATAAAACACTGCATCTTTGGTATCGATGACGCCTTTGGAGAACGAATCGAAATGCGTGATCACCGACATGTACGCCAGCACTTTGGCCCACGCCGCGGTTTCGTATCCCGACACCCACTCCAACACCCACAGCAGCAGGCACACGCCGAACGTCGCGGCGCCGGCGATGATCTGATTCTTGGTGAGTGTGGAAATGAAGGTGCCGATGGCCAGCAACCCGCCGGCTTGCAGCAGCAGGCCCAGATATCCCACAGCCAGCGGTTTCCAGTCCGGATTGCCGTAGCGGAACAGGAAGGCGAAGTTGATCGCGCTGAACAGCAGCAGCACGGCGTAGAGGATCATCGCCGAGAGCCATTTGCCGATGATGATTTCCGAATCCCTCACCGGCGACGTGGCCAGCAACTCGATAGTGCCCAGTCGCTTCTCCTCGGCGAACAGCCGCATGGTGATCATGGGGATGAAGAACAGCCCCACCACGCTGATGTTCGAAAGCAACGGGCGAATGACGTATTCGTTCACGCTCATGGGGCTGGCCTGGCCGCTCATCTGTGATTGCAGGCTGGCCATGTTGAAATATCCCACCGAGTTCCAGAAGAAGAACCCGAAAATGATCGCGAACATGGTCAGCAACAGATACGCCACCGGAGAAACAAAGTAACTGTTCAACTCCTTTTGGCAGATCACCCAGATATTTCTCATTGCAATTCTCCTTGCGCGACCGCCTCGGCCGGGACTGCAGCGGGCTCCTCTTCGGCCGCTTCGGCCCCCGTCAACTGCAGGAAGATCTCTTCCAGGCTCATCGCGGCGGAGCGCAGCTCGTTCAGATTCCAACCGGATTCCACTACCGCGCGCGCCAGGTCCCCGCGAATGAAACGGTCCTTCAAGCTCTCCACTTCGAATACCGAGCGGTTTCCGCGCGTGTCCTTCAGCAGAACGCGGCTGACGCCATTGACCGTCTCCAGCCGATGCTGGACCGTGTGCGCGTCGAGCGCGCCGTGCCGTCCCTCCACTTCCAGCACCACGGATTCGGCGCCGCGCGCGCGATTTTGCAGGTTTTGCACGGAATCCGTGGCCACCAGCTTGCCTTTGTTGATGATGAGCACCTGCTCGCAGGTCTGCTCTACTTCGGGCAGAATGTGGGTGCTCAGGATGATGGTGTGGTCGCCCGCCAGACTCCGGATCAAATCGCGCGTTTCGATGATCTGCTTGGGGTCCAGGCCCGCCGTCGGTTCATCCAGAATGAGAACGTCGGGATTGTGGATGATGGCCTGCGCCAGACCCACGCGCTGCCGGTAACCTTTGGACAGCTTGCCGATCAGCCGGTGGCGCACGTCGGCGATGGCGCAGCGTTCGGCAACTTCCGTAACGCGGTTCGCGAGGCTCGCGCCCGACATGCCCTTGAGCTTGCCGACGAATGTCAAGTACTCGCCGACCTCCATCTCTTGATAGACGGGCGGCGACTCCGGCAGATACCCGATCCTTTTTTTCACTTCAAGCGGCTGTTCCAGCACGTCGAAGCCGGCGACGTTGGCCGTGCCTTCCGAAGGCGGAAGAAAACACGTCAGAATGCGCATGGTTGTGGTCTTGCCGGCGCCGTTGGGTCCCAGGAATCCCACAATCTGGCCCTTCTGTACTTGAAACGAGATGTGGTCCACCGCAAGCGTGCGGGCGTATCTCTTCGTGAGGCCTTGAACTGTAATCATAGATAGACTCGGAGGAACTGCGATAACTGATTCGGGGCGCCTCGCCAGAGGCCTGCTCCGATCAGGCTGTTGCTCTCACATGATAAAAATCGCTGGAGGCTTCTGTCAATTTGGCTTGTGCTGCCAA
Source organism: Bryobacteraceae bacterium (assembly GCA_030045355.1). Taxonomy (GTDB): domain Bacteria; phylum Acidobacteriota; class Terriglobia; order Bryobacterales; family Bryobacteraceae; genus Palsa-89. The sequence goes on along the minus strand of JASIGB010000099.1, from coordinate 3,209 downwards.
GTTGTCTCAGTATGTTAGACGTATCCAATTTCATTCCGTCAGGGCAAAACCCATAATTTGCATGCCTGCGTCGACATAAATTATGTTGCCGGTGACGCCCCGTCCCAGATCGCTGGCGAGAAATACCGCGGTGTCAGCTACTTCAGCGGGGTCCGTAGTTCGGCGTAGCGGAGCGATCTTCGCGCTCCCTTCTAGCATTTTAGAAAAGTCGCGAATCCCGCGGGCCGATGTAGTTTTGACGGCTCCCGCGGAGATTGCGTTTACGCGAATATTGGACGGGCCAAGGTCGGCCGCCAGATACCGCACCGAAGCCTCGAGCGAGGCCTTGGCAACGCCCATCACGTTATAATTTTCCACCACGCGCGATGAACCCAGATACGTCAGCGTGGTGATGGAACCGCCGGATGCCATCAGGGGAGCGGCGGCCCGCGCCACAGCCACCAGCGAATAGGCGCTCGCATCCTGGGCGAGCGCGAACCCGGCGCGCGAGGTCTCGATAAACGGGTGGCTCAGGTCCTCGCGGTTGGCGAACGCGATGCTATGAACCACGGCGCTGAGTCCCGTACCTTGAGTCTTTAGCTCATCAGCTAAGGCGTCGATTTGGGCGTCCTGGGTTACATCGCAGCCGATCGTCTGCTGGGCCTGGATCTCGTGAGCCAGCTCCTCCACGGTCTGCTTTTGCCGGTCCCCTTGGTACGTCAGAATTACGCGAGCGCCTTCGCGAACAAAGGCTTTGGAAATGGCATAGGCGATGCTCCAGCGGTTCGCGACGCCGAGAACAAGGGCAGTCTTGCCCTCCATCAGTTGGGGCATGGACTTACATATTGTAACGCGCGGCAGCGTGGTCAGCCTTGACACCCGAAGGGCCGGGGCAAATAATCAGAACTAAAGGCGCAATTCTCGGTTCGCGCCCCAGGGAGGGGAAAATGCAGGCTCGCGGATTTCGCGGGATCGTTTTCGTGCTTGGCTGCGCGACCGTAGCTTCAGCCGCGAGCGTCGGAACGCCCGAGATCACCTTCACCAAAGACATCGCGCCCATTTTTCAGGCCAAATGCGAAACCTGCCACCGTCCCGGCGAAATGGCGCCGATGTCTCTCGTCACCTACCAGCAGGTGCGCCCCTGGGCCAAGGATATCCGGCAGCGCGTGGCCGCGCGGCAGATGCCGCCGTGGCACATCGATCCGACAGTCGGCATTCAATCCTTCGCCAACGACATCTCGCTCTCCAATGCCCAGATCGAAACCATCGTGAAGTGGGTCGCGAACGGTGCGCCCGAGGGCGATCCCAAAGACATGCCGCCGCCCAAGCAGTGGCCCGAAGATAAGGGCTGGAAATTAGCCGATCGGTTCGGGCAGCCGGATCTGGTGGTCTCATCGCCAGATTACACCATGCCGGCCCGCGGCCAGGACGTCTGGTTCCGTCCGTTGACCGAGATTCAGCTCACCGAGCCGCGCTGGGTTCGCGCCGTCGAGATCCGTCCACATACGCCCGCCGGCCGCAGGATCACGCACCATGCCCTCGCGTTTTTGCAGCAGGAAGAGCCCGGCAGTCATACCGGGATCGTCACGCAAGGGCTGCTGATGGAATGGGCCGTGAATAAGAATTTCGACATTTATCGCCCCAACACCGGCAAGCTTCTGGTGCCGGGCGCGCGCATCTGGTGGGAGATGCACTACCATGCGGCGGGCGTTGAGATTCGCGATCACGTGGATCTCGCGATTTACTTCTACCCCAAAGGGCAGGAACCGAAATACCGCACCTATCTCACCGCCTTCGCCGGAACCCCCGGCAGCGCTGCGTTCGGCGTGCTCGACATCCCGCCGAATTCCGTGGTGGAGTCGGAAGGATATACGACGTTGCGCGCGCCTGCGCGCCTCGAAAATTTTCAGCCGCACATGCACCTGCGCGGCAAGGCCATGCTGCTCGAAGCCATTCTTCCCGACGGCACCAAGCGCACGCTGAGTTACGTGGATCATTTCAACTTCAATTGGATGACCAACTACATTTACAGCGACGACGCGGCGCCCGTGCTGCCCAAGGGCACCATCATCCACGTGGTGGCGTGGCACGACAACACGGTGAACAATCCCAACAATCCGGACCCGGATCAATGGGTGGGATGGGGCGATCGAACCGTGGATGAAATGGCCCACGCCTGGGTGAATGTCACGTACATCAGCGAGGACGACTATAAAGCATGGTTGAGCAAGACACGGTTGAGCCAAGATGACGTGCACACCGGTGCGGCCCTCGCGGTGCGGTAACTCCCTTCGAATTTGTGCGGTTCTCACGCTCTGCGCCGGCTCAGCCTTCGCGCAGCCCCAACAGGTCCGCGTGGAGCCGGTGCACGATTCCGGACAAAGCGTCACCGGCGCGTTTGAAGGCTGGTTTGCCAATCCCGATGGAACATTCAGCCTGCTGTTCGGCTATTTCAATCGCAACGCCAAAGAAGAACTGGATATTCCGGTCGGCGAGAACAACAAGATGGAACCGGGCGGGCCGGATCGCGGGCAGCCCACGCATTTTCTGCCGCGCCGCCAGTGGGGCATGTTCACCGTAACGGTGCCCAAGGATTTCGGATCGAACAAGCTCACCTGGACACTGACCGCGCATGGCATGACCACCGTGATCCCGGCCAGCCTGAATCCGCTGTGGGAGATTTCGCCGTTTCAGGATTCGTCCGGCAACACACCGCCGTTCGTCGGCTTCTCAGAACAAGGTCCGTTTGCCCAAGGCCCGCGCCAAGTGAGCACGCGCTTGTCCGGGACCGTCGGAGATCCCGTCGCTCTCCATATCTGGGTCGCCGACGACGAGCACCTGGTGCCCGGCGAAGCACGCCCCCCCGCTCCACCGGTGACGCTCACCTGGAGCGAGTTTCGCGGACCGGGTGCGGCAAAGTTTTCAGATACCCATCCGCTGATTATGCCGCGCGATTTTGTCGCGCCCTCGAACGTTCCGTTTCACGGCGAGGCAAACACCATGGCGACGTTCAGCGCGCCCGGCGAATACAAACTGCTGATCATGGCCAATGACTGGACCGGCGAAGGCGGTAAGGGGTTTCAATGCTGCTGGACCACGGCCACCGTCAACGTGACCGTCAACAAATAGCCGTTACATCGGTGCGTCAACGCCGCTCCACAGGTTCATCGTGCTCAGTTCGTGACGTCCGCAAGCCTTCAAGTAACAGAAGAGCTGCGTGCGATAGGCCG
>JASIGB010000098.1:0-6688 GCA_030045355.1 Bryobacteraceae bacterium | reverse complement strand
CCGGTCCGAAGCTACCACAAAACGAACTGCAGGGTTAGGGTCACGGATCGCTCCACGGTAGAATCGAAGTACGGATGCCAATGAAAATCGGCTGCGCGATGCTCGCGAGCTGGTCCTTGTTCGCGGCGCAGCCGGAGCATGCCAGGCACGCCATGGTAGTCGCGCAGGAGCCCTTGGCAGCGGACGCCGGTCTGCGGGTGCTCAAATCCGGAGGAAACGCGATCGACGCCGCTGTGGCCATCGCATTCGCGCTCGCGGTGACGTATCCGTTCGCCGGTAACATCGGCGGCGGGGGATTCCTGCTCGCGCGCTTCGCCGACGGCCGAACCACGTTTATCGATTTCCGCGAAAAAGCGCCGCTCGCGGCCACGCGCAACATGTACCTGGATTCGGCCGGCAACGTCACTGAAGATAGCGTCACCGGATGGCGCGCCGCGGGCGTCCCGGGGACTGTGGCGGGCCTGGAATTGGCGCACCGCAAGTACGGGCGCAGGCCGTGGGCCGAGGTACTGGAGCCGGCGATCAAGTTGGCTGCCGCGGGCTTCCCGGTTTCGTACAGCATGGATGCTTCGCTAGAGAACTCCGCGAAGCTCTTGTCCCAATTTCCGGAATCGAAGAGGATTTTCCTCAGCGCGCATTACGGCGAGAACTTCATACAGCCGGAACTTGCCGCGACCCTGCGGCGCATTCGCGACCGCGGGGCGCATGATTTCTACGACGGTGTTACCGCCCATAAATTCGCCGCCGCTGAAGCGGCCAACGGCGGCCTGATCACGCTCGAAGATCTGAAGAAATATCGCGCGGTGGAACGCGAGCCTCTGCGCGGCCATTACGAAGGCTACGACATCATCACCGCGCCCCCGCCCAGCGCCGGCGGCGTAGGATTGCTTCAGATGCTCGGGATGCTGGGAGGTTCGGGATACGAAAAATCCGGCGCGGGGTCGGCGGCCTCTATCCACTATGTCGCCGAGACGATGCGCCGATTCTTCGCCGATCGCAGCGAGTATTTCGGCGATCCCGATTTCTACAAAACGCCCATCAGCAAATTGCTCGACCCGCAATATATCGCGCGCCGTCGCGCTAGCATCGATCCGCTGCACGCGACGCCCAGCGATCAAATCCGCCCCGGAAACCTGTCTATTCGCGAAGGTACCGAAACCACGCACTTCAGCGTCGTCGATAGCGAAGGCAACGCCGTTGCGGTGACCTACACGTTGAACGATGGATACGGCAGCGGCGTCACCGTGCCCGGACTCGGATTCCTGTTAAACGACGAGATGGACGATTTCGCCGCCAAGCCCGGCGTCGAGAATGTGTTCCACTTGGTACAAGGCGAATCGAACGCGATCGTGCCCGGCAAACGCCCGGTTTCCTCCATGACTCCCACCATCGTGCTTCGGAACGATAAGCTTTTTCTGATGCTCGGAGCGCCCGGTGGCCCGCGCATTATCAGCGGCGTCCTCCAGGTGCTCCTCAACGTGATCGATTTCCACATGAACGTGCAGGATGCGGTGAACTGGCCGCGCTTCCACCACCAGTGGATGCCGGATGTGTTGTATGTCGAGAAAGGAGTCTCGCCCGACACGGTGAACCTGCTGCGCCAGATGGGACACACGGTCGCGCCCATGGCCGGCGCATCGCCCGTGGTGGCGCGCGTGGAGGCGATCGCCGAGGATAACGGATGGCTCGAAGGCGCCACCGATCCCCGCGGCAACGGAAGGGCCGAAGGATACTGATGGATCACGTTCTCTCCACGCACCTGCTGGTGAATCATCGCCTGACCACCGTCTGGCTCGATCGCGTTTGGCAAGCCGGGATTCCGGCGGTGGAGATTTTCTGCGCGCGCCAGCATCTCGACTACCGCGACCGCGCCCAAATCAATGAGCTCGGACATTGGTTTCGCGATTCCGAGCTAACCCTGTATTCGCTGCATTCCCCCATGTACAGCGACGACATGTGGGGCAGGTCGGGGCCGAATTCGCATATCAATATCACGGAGCCGGTAAAGTCGAAGCGCCTGGAGATGCTGGACGAGATCAAGCGCGCCCTGGATATTTCCGAAGTGATTCCGTTCCGTTATTTGATCCAGCACATCGGCGTGCATGACGAGGAATACGACGAGCGCAAGGTGGAAGCCGCGTTCACCGCGCTCGAGGAGATCCATTTATTCGCCAAGGCGCGCGGCGTGGAGGTGCTGCTCGAGAACACGCCCAACGGCCTTTCGAGCGCCCAGCGCCTGATGCAGTTCCTCGAACAGACGCATCTGAAGTTAAACTTCTGCCTGGACGTTGGACACGCCCACATGAACGAAGGCGTGGCCGCTGCGTTCGAGACCCTGAAGGACCGCATCCGCTCCACGCATCTGCACGATAACGGCGGCGCCGACGACAGCCATTTGTGGCCGTTCCAGTCACAGGGCGGGACCATCGATTGGAGCGCGACGATGCGGCTGCTGCGCTCGGCGCCCGGACAGTATCCGCTGCTGCTCGAGTTGCGCGACTACCCCGAGTTCCCGCTGCCGCAATCGTTCGAGATCGTCAAACAGATTTTTGCAAAACTAGAGACCGTTTGATGCCCTATACCCGCATTCGTATTGAAGACGCCGCCCAGCACGAGGGCGAGCCGGTAGAGATCGCGGGCTGGCTCTACAACTTGCGTAAGTCCGGAAAAATCGTCTTCCCCCTGGTGCGCGACGGCACGGGAACCATCCAGGCCGTGGCCGTGAAGGCCAATCTGGACGAACCCACGTTTGAAGCGCTGAAAAACCTGACGCAGGAATCGTCGCTCATCGTGCGAGGCAAGCTGCGCGCCGAACAACGCGCTCCTGGCGGCTACGAGATGGACGTGGAAGGCGCCGAGGTGCTGCAGCGCATCCCGGAATCCGATCCCTATCCCATTACGCCCAAAGAGCACGGCGTGGATTTCCTGATGGACCATCGCCATCTCTGGCTGCGCAGCAAGCGCCAGCACGCGGCCATTCGGGTGCGGCACGAGGTGATCCGCGCGGTGCGCGATTATTTCGATGATCACGGCTTCACGCTGGTGGACACGCCGATTTTCACGCCCTCGGCCTGCGAAGGCACTTCGACGCTTTTCGAGGTGAACTACTTCGAAGACGAAAAAGCCTACCTGACGCAATCCGGCCAGCTTTACAACGAAGCCGACGCGATGGCCTTCGGCAAGGTCTACTGCTTCGGGCCGACGTTTCGGGCCGAGAAATCGAAAACGCGCCGCCATCTCACCGAGTTCTGGATGGTGGAGCCAGAGATGGCCTACGCGACGCTCGAGGACGTCAAGCGCGTGGGCGAAGAGCTGGTGGTGTACGTGGTGGGGCGCGTGCTGGAAAACCGGCGCAACGAACTGCACGATCTGGAGCGCGATACCAGCAAGCTAGAAACCGTGCAGTCGCCCTTCCCGCGCATGAGCTACGACGACGCCGTGGTCGCGCTCGAAAAGAAGGGCAGCGAGATCCAGTGGGGCGGCGATTTCGGCAATACGGATGAGACGCTCATCACGGAAGGTCTGGACCGGCCGCTCATCGTCGATAAGTTTCCGAGCGAGATCAAGGCTTTCTATTTCGAGCCCGACCCCGAGCGTCCCGAACTGGCCTTGGGCGTCGATTTCATCGCGCCGGAAGGCTACGGCGAGATCATCGGCGGCGGTCAGCGCATCTCCGATCTCAATCTGCTCCTGAAGCGCATCGACGATCACCATCTCCCGCGCGAAGCCTTCGACTGGTACATCGACCTGCGCAAGTTCGGCAGCGTTCCGCACGCCGGTTTCGGCATGGGCATCGAGCGCTTCGTGGCCTGGATGTGCGGGCTGGAGCATATTCGCGAGACTATCGCGTTTCCACGCATGCTCTATCGCACGCGGCCATAGGATGTGTGTAGCGTTCACACTCGTGTGCACGCCCTTGATATGAGCCCCAAGCACATCGCAATCCTCGGCGCGCCGCTCGACCTCGGCGCCGGACGCCGCGGTGTCGATATGGGACCGTCGGCGGTTCGCGTGGCCAATCTCAACGGGCGGCTGGCTGACTTGGGTTATCAGGTCGAAGATCTGGGCAACGTCCCGGTGGTCCAGCCGGAGAGCCAAACGGAAGTGCACTCGCACGCGAAATATTTGCCACAGATTGCGGAAACTTGTACACACGTCGCTAAGATCGTGCTGGAAGCGCTGGGAGCGGGCAAGTTTCCGCTGGTGCTAGGCGGCGACCATTCCATCGCGGTGGGGACGGTTTCGGGGGTGTCGGAACACTTTCATCGGCGCGGCGACCGGTTGGGATTGATTTGGATTGACGCTCACACCGACATGAACACGCCCGAAAGCAGCCCTAGCGGCAACGTACACGGCATGCCACTGGCGTGTTGCATCGGCAAAGGCCCCGAAGAGCTGACCAGGATCTTCGGATACGCACCGAAAGTGGATCCCGCGAATGTCGCCCTGGTGGGCATTCGCTCGGTGGACGGCACCGAGCGCGACATTGTCCAGCGGTCCGGGGTTCATGCATTTACGATGCGCGATATCGATGAGCGCGGCATGCGCTCGGTGTTCGAGGAGACGATCCGTGTCGCCAGCGCCGGAACGGCCGGATTTCACGTCTCGCTCGACATGGACGCCGTGGATCCGCGCGAGGCTCCGGGCGTCGGGACGCCGGTCCAGGGCGGTATCACGTATCGCGAAGCGCATTTGGCCATGGAGATGCTCGGTGATAACGCTCGCATGACTTCGATGGAAGTGGTGGAGGTAAACCCGGTGATCGACGAGGCGAACCGGACGGCCATTTTAGCGGTAGAACTGGTGATGTCGGCCATGGGGAAACGAATTTTATGAAGACGCGCGTGGCGGTAATCTACGGAGGGCGCACTGGCGAGCACGAAATCTCGCTGCGCTCGGCGAAATCGGTGATGGAAGCGATGGACCCGGAGCGCTACGACGTACTTCACTACGTGATTTCCAGGGAAGGCCGATGGAGCCCCCGTCCCATCGTGCCCGAACCCGGCGGAAATCCGGGCGTTGACGTCGTGTTCCCCGTTTTGCATGGAACATTTGGTGAAGATGGAACTGTGCAAGGTTTACTGGAGCTCGCCGATCTGCCGTATGTCGGCGCGGGCGTACTGGCGTCAGCCATCTCCATGGACAAGGACATGATGAAGCGTGTCGTCCGGGAGCGCGGGCTGCCCGTAGTCGAATATGGTGTGATGCGCTGCGGGAGCGGAGTGGTCCTTTTCGAGCCGGCCTTCGTGAAGCCAGCCAATCTTGGGTCGTCGGTAGGCATATCCAAAGCGCGAACCTGGGAGGAACTGGCGGCCGCCCTTGAGCTGGCTTTTTCCTACGATCGCAAGGTAATCGTCGAGCGCGCCATTACGGGCCGCGAGTTCGAGTGCGCCGTGCTCGGCAACGACGATCCCATCGCCGCCGCGCCTTGCGAAATCCTGCCGTCGCGCGAATTCTACGATTACGAAGACAAATATTTGCTCGACAAAGCCGAGACCGTGATCCCCGCCGATTTATCGCCTGAGCAAACCGCCGAGATACAGCGCCTGGCCGTGGAGTGCTACAAGACTGTAGAGTGCGAGGGCATGGCGCGCGTCGATTTTCTTTTGGAGACGGCCACCGGCAAGCTGTACATCAACGAGATCAACACCATCCCCGGCTTCACCTCCATCAGCATGTACCCTAAGATGTGGGAGCACTCCGGATTGCCCATGCCCAAGCTGATCGATCGGCTGATCGAGCTGGCTTTGGAGCGCCACGCCGCCAAGCAGCGCCTGCGCTACTCTAAATGACGTACCTGAAGTAGATGCTTCTACCGGCTCTTTTCCTGTTCGCCGCCCCGCCTTCCACCGCAGATTTGGAAAGCGCGCTCAAGCGGTTCACCGATGTAGTTTCCATCGTGGAAACGCAGGCCGCGGACCCTGTGAACACCCAGCAGGCGATCTACGACGGCGCCATTCCCGGCATGCTGCGAATGCTCGACCCGCACTCCATCTTTTTCGATCCCGATCAGAACGAACAGCTCAAGGAGATGGAGAATTCCGAGCGCAAAGGCTTTGGCACCGTCGTTTCGGTGCTGCCGGGGCGCGTCATCATTCTGCAAACGATGGCCGGTTCGCCGTCCGCCAAAGCGGGCCTCGAACCCGGGGATGAAATCGTGGCCGTGAACGGCGTGGAACTGGCGCGGCTCCAATTCGATCAGATTGTCGGATTCCTCGGCGAAACTCACCAGCACCGCGCGCAGCTTTTCGTCCGCCGGCCCGGTAACGTGCGCCCGCTCCAGTTCGTTCTCGATCCCGAGCTGCTGGATTCGCCGAGCGTGGATCGCGCCTTTATGTTGCAGCCCGGCATCGGGTACATCCGGGTGAATGCTTTCGATCCGCAAACCGGCAAACAACTGCGCGAAGCGATCGAAAAGCTCGGTGGCGATCGATTGAAGGGCCTGGTGCTGGATCTGCGCGACAATCCCGGCGGCGTAGTCCAGGCCGCGCTCGAAGCCGCTTCGTTTTTCCTGAAGCCCGGCCAAAAAGTGCTGAGCGTCAAAGGGCGCAGCATCGCGGATCAGTCCGTGGAGATTCCCAAAACCGCTATGCCCTATTCGTTTCCGCTGGCGGTTCTGGTAAACGAGAAAACCGCGAGCGCGTCGGAAATCCTGACGGGCGCGCTTCAGGACCACGACCGCGCCGTG
>JASIGB010000097.1:0-5703 GCA_030045355.1 Bryobacteraceae bacterium | reverse complement strand
ACGTTATCGCGCACCAGCGAAAAGTGCATCGGCTCGGCGTGTCCGGCGCGGCGTACCGTGATGCTCACGGGCGTTCCCTTGGGGCCCTTCAGCATGCCGGACACCTGCGAAACGGTCGCGCGCTCGGTGTTGCTGTCGTCGACCGCGACGATCTGGTCGCCCGGGCGCAGCCCCGCGCGGAAGGCCGGCGAGTTGCGGAACGGGTACATCACAATCACCCTGCCCTCGGGCGAGCCCACATACATCCCCACGCCGAAGTAGTGGCCGGACTGGTTCTCCCGCATCAGCTCGTACGCTTTGGGGTCGAAGAAATTGGAATGCGGATCGAGCGTGCGCAGCATGTTGGGGATCGCGCCCTTGAACACCGCATTGTCGGCATCCACCTTGTCGGCGAAATTGCTTTCCACGGCATCATAGACGCTGGTGAACTTTTTCAGGCTTGCGTTTACGTCTGCCTCGGACTGGGCGGGAAGCGTTTGGATCAGCGGGCTAGCCAGCAACAGGAAGCCCAGGAACCAGCGGGGGGATGCCATTCTTTTTCGACCTCAGGTAGTTCTATACTAGCAACACTTCAGCTCCCACCGCCGGGACTTTCCGCGACGAGCGGTAATGGGTTGTTTAGAACTCCGGAGTGGTGGATTCAGGCAGCAACGACATCCGTTGAGACGTGTGTTGGACGGCAAATGTTTCCACCCAGATCCGCCGTCCGTCGGTGCGAACGGTTACCAAGCCATCGCGGTCCGTGCGAAGAATTCCGGCCCGATGCTGACTCAGGCGTTCGAGCACCTTGGGATGGGGATGTCCGAATGAGTTCGCATAGCCGTCCGAAATGACGGCGAAGACCGGCGCCACGGCGCTCAGAAACGGATCGGTGCTAGAGGTGTTGCTGCCATGATGGCCGACCTTGAGGACGTCCGCCCGCAGCGGCTCGCCGTCCATCAGCGCGCGCCGCTCCATGGGTTTCTCCATGTCGCCGGTGAGCAGAAAGGAACGCCGGCCGTAGGTGATGCGAAAGGCGAGTGAATCGTTGTTGGTCGGCTCGGAGGAAGGAACGTAATCGGCGGGTGGCGAGATCACTTCAATCCGCGCGCCTCCGAAGTAGAAGCGCCGTCCGCTCGAAAATCGGACGATTTTCACGTGGTCCGCGCGGGCCTGCGCAAGCACCGCGGACCAGGCGGCGCTCGGCGCCATCGCCCCGGTCCAAAGCTGGACGGGATGAAAATTCTCGATGACGGCCGGCAGCCCGCCGGCATGATCGTCGTGTGCGTGCGTGAGCGCGACGACGTCCAGCTTGCGGATCGACCGGCTCCAAAGGTACGGCGAAACAACATCCTCGCCAATATCCAACCGCGCCGGCCCGTGCCTGCCGAAAGAGAGCACGCCGCCGGCGTCGATGAGCATCAATTTCGAGTCCGGGAAAGCTACCAGCAGGCTGTCGCCCTGCCCTACGTCGATGGCCGAAACTTCCAGTTCGCCGCGCTGGACGCGCGGTGCGAACGGATGCCAAAAAATCAGCGCAAAGAGCGCTAAGACCGCGGCCAGAGCCCCGAAGGAGGCACGCCTCGACCGCCGCGCGCCGTTCAGGACGAAGCCCAGCAGCAAGAGCGCGGCCGTAAACGCCACGGCCAGCCAGAGCGGGGGAGCGAGCACGCGCCAATCGGGTTCCAGGTGCGTATGCCATTCCGCGATTCGCTCACCGGCCCGCAGTAACGCCCCTGCCATGGCTGCGGGCACATGCCACGTGGTCAGGATCGCGAGGAACCCGAGCGGCACCACCAGCGCCAGCAAAGGAACCACCAGAATGTTGGCCGAGATCCCGGTCAGCGAAATGCGATGGAAATAAATCGCCATCGGAAGCGCGAGGCCGATCTGGATAGCGGCGGAAATCACGGCCAGGTCGTAGGCGTAGAACAGAAGGCGGACCAGAAGGGCAACCGCCCCTTCGCACCAGGCGCGCGGCAGCCGAACGTAGTAGCTCAGCGTTTCGGCGAGTAACCGCAGTTCCAGGCGGAACTCCGCAGCTCGCGGCGCCAGGCGCGGACCGCGGCCGGCATCGGTGATGCCTGCCAGCGCGCGCCCATAAAACTGCGAGGTGGCTTCCAATACCGGTACCGCCAGGAGCCCGATAACCGCTACCGCAAGAAACGATAGTTGAAACCCGGCCTCGAAGAGCTGGCTCGGATCGAAGGCCAGGTACACGATCGCTACCGCTGCCAGCAGGTTCAGAATGCGGCCCCGGCGATAGAAGTAACGCGCGATCGCGTACAGCAGGAAGCCGCCCGCGGCGCGGATGGCCGGCGCGTTCCAGCCGGAAATGAGCGCGTAGAGCCATGCTCCGCCCGTAGTGACCGCCAGCGCCGCGATTTCGGGCACCCAGCACAGGCGCAGCAGGAACAGCAGAAACGCCGCCAAAACGGTGATATGCAGCCCGTCGATCACCAGCATGTGATAGGTCCCGGTGCGGCGAAAATGCTCCGTCCAGGTGCGCTGCATGCGGCTGGATTCGCCGATCAGCGTGGCTTCCATCATGCCCAGCGCGTAGGGGTTGTGCGCGTACATACGCTCCAGCGTCGCCAACGCCCTGCCGCGGAGAGCGAAGACAGCGGCGAAAAATCGCGATCCGCAGGCTCCCGCTTGCACGGCCACGGCGCCGGCGCCGGTCGCGCCGGCAGTCCAGTAGACTCCGCTGCGCGCCGAAAAGCTTTCGTAGTCGAACTCACCGGGATTGTGGAAGTTACGAATCCGACGTACCCGGGCCTCGAGCTCGACGCGTTGGCCATAATCCAGCGTGGGCGGCGTTTCTCCATCGCGCGGCTCGAGCGTCACCCGCACCCGAGCCCCGCGAGTCAATTCGAGAACGAATTGATCCCGGCCCTCGGAAAAAGCTGAGGGCGATACCACGCAACCATCCAGCACCACGGTTTCGCGCGGCCCGGCGTCGAGTTGAGGGCGCTCACCGGGGCGATGGACGATATCGAGCAGGATTCCGAAGCAGCAAAACGATAGCGCGAGGCAGGGGATCAAAAGGCGCGGACAGTATTTCCATGAGATGTAAGCCAGGCCACAAACAACGGCCCCTGCCGCACAGGTCTCGAAGCCGTGAAAACGGATGAAGTGGCCTAGCGCGACGCCGGCTGAGAGGCCCAGAAGTGGCGGTACAAGCGGATTTTTCACTTTTGGCTACATAGTGCCTTTCAGCGCTGAATTCTCTGACGCCAGAGCGAATAGAAAGATAAAGAGAAACAAGTAACTGACTGGAGTCCAAAAGAGTCACAAAACACTGAGCATGCGTATGGAAAAGATGGAAGTACTGTTGGTGGAGGATAATGCAGGTGACGCGGTACTAATCCGCCAGATCCTGGCGGATGGGGCCGTGCCGGTGAACCTCCACATTGCCCGGGACGGCGAACAGGCCATGACCATTCTGAGCGACGGGCTTTTCCGCCCTGGCCTGATCATCCTGGACCTGAACATCCCGCGAATTTCCGGGTCGATGCTTCTGGAGCGATGGAAGACTCTCCATACGCCGATCATCGTCTTCAGTTCTACCTCCAGTGACATGGAGCGGGAACGGGCGCTGGCCCTGGGCGCGCGCGAGTTCATCCAAAAGCCCAGCGACCTCGATACGTTCACCCAGGCGGTCTCCGGGATCGTCCAGCGTTATGCGGATCCGGGCGCCAGCGCCGGGACAGCGGGCGTCTGATTTCACAGGCCCCTAAAGCGCAAAGGGTGCGGCGCGCACCACAAAGCGGCTTGGAACACTTCGCGCCGCGCTCCGTTTTGCGCGAGTTCCTTGAAAGCTGACAACATGGAGAAATGCAAAAGCGACGTCTAGGTAACAGCAACCTGGAAATCACGCCCATCGGTGTCGGAGCCTGGGCCATGGGCGGCGGCGGTTGGCAGTTCGCCTGGGGCGCGCAGGATGACGAGGAGTCGATTGCGGCCATCCACCGCGCGCTCGACCTGGGAATCAACTGGATTGACACGGCGGCCATCTACGGCTTGGGGTACTCCGAAGAGGTAGTGGCGCGGGCGATCGCTGGGCGGCGGCCGAAGCCCCTGGTATTCACCAAGTGCGGGATCGTGTGGAACGAGCGGCGTGAGAATGTGCGAACCATTGAGCCGGAATCGATCCGCAAAGAGGTGGAGCAGAGCCTCCAACGGCTCAAGTTGGACGTAATCGATCTCTACCAGATCCATTGGCCCGAACCTGATCGGCTGGTGGAAGCGGCGTGGACCACGCTAGCCGAGCTCCAGCGCGCTGGCAAAGTCCGTTACATCGGGGTCTCGAATTTTAACGTGGACCAAATGCGGCGCGCGCAGGCCATCGCGCCTATTACGTCACTCCAGCCGCCCTATTCCATCATTTCGCCGGATATCGAGAAGGAGATTCTGCCCTACGCGCAGTCGAACAACATCGGCGTCATCATTTATTCGCCCATGAAATCGGGCCTCCTCACCGGCGCCATGACGCGCGAGCGCATCGCCGCCATGCCGGCCGACGATTTCCGTCAGCGCACGCCCAATTTCCAGGAGCCTCTGCTGACACGCAATCTGGAGCTCGCGGATTTATTGAAGACCATCGGCCGGCGGCACGGAAGAACGGCGGGCGAAGTGGCGATCGCCTGGACCCTGCGGCATCCGGCGGTCACCGGCGCGATCGTGGGCATGCGCTCGGCCAAGCAGGTGGACGGCGTCATCGGCGCCGCCGAGTTCCGGTTGACCCCCGCTGAGATCGACGAAATCGCGCGCTTCCGCGCCGCCGCTCCCACGCCGGTAACGGCATAAATCCGCCGCCGCACCTTAACCGGCCTCAGATCGACGCGGTACCAGTGGCCGAAGCGATTCGCGCGGACCCCGTTCATTGAGCATAAAAAGACATGCGGACCCGAGTGCATTCACAAGGTTCTTGAGGCGCAGTAAACCGCTCACTGATGGTTGAGGCGTCTTTCCCGTTTTCATAATAGGCATACCAACGGTCGCGAATCGCCTTCAGCCGCGATGGCGTTAGGTTCACGTTCAACTCCCAGTGGCTATGAGCTTGGCCATGACAGTTTGGGGCAGACCGAGCAATATTGTCGACCCGTGCCATCCGCGGAATCATCCTACCCCCACCGCGCTTCGGCGTGATCGCGCTGGGTAGGCGGCCTCTACGAGCGAATCCACGACAGAGTGCCTGTATCCCCCAATCGCCAATCCCGGAGGCGACGCCGCCCGGCGGAACCGAGCCCTCAGCCAGGCGGAGCCGATCCCCAGGCCCGTCATCCCATTGAAATGAAGTCCTCGACTATCATTGGAAAAAACCAATTGATGCGGAGCGATCGAAAGGCACTCCCGAGTGGAACAGCACGCCGAGATTCTGATCGGAAGATCGTGGAAGCAGCGCATCCCCAGTTGGCGGGATGGAGTAGCGATCGTGCTCGTGCTCGCGATTCTCATCCTCATCGGATCGGGCGCGCGTCAGATGGTCGCACCGTTCCAAATTGCCCGGCAGCCGGCCATCTCACTCGCGCCCGCGGCTTTGCCCGGCTACGCGCTGCGCACGACGATGCGCATGCTCGCGGCGCTGATCGCTTCGCTTCTGTTCACCTTCACCTATGCGACAGCGGCCGGCAAGAGCCGCCGCGCGGAAATGGTTCTCATCCCTCTGCTGGATGTGCTCCAATCCGTCCCGGTCCTCGGGTATCTGTCTTTCACGGTTCT
>JASIGB010000096.1:0-5055 GCA_030045355.1 Bryobacteraceae bacterium | reverse complement strand
GCAGAATCCACGCGTAGACTCCGAAGATGGCGACGAAAAAACGGCTGAGATCGAGCCGCAGTACGAACTCCGCCATGATCAGGCACGCCGCGCCCAGCACGCACTGGCGGAACGTATCGCGCAACACCACGCTCGGGTGCGCCGAATCCAGCTTTTCGTAGATATTGAACCAATAGCCGATGGCGAGCCAGGTCAACACCGAAAATCCCAGCAGCAGCGTGGCTACCGGGAATTCAATGGAGAATTTGAAGTAGAAAATTCGTTCGGCATTCAGAATGATTCGCGTCTGGTAGGCCGCGATAAACGCAAGGCCAACGAGCGCCGAATCGATCAGGCCGAAGATGACCTTGACTCTTCTGTAATGCCGGCTGAACACGCCAAAATTAGAATAACATGCTGTGTTTAGAACTACATGCCCGAACTACGCCAGCATGGCCAGGCGGTTGGCGATTTCTTCCCCGATGGCGAGCGAGGCCGTCGCGCCCGGGCTCGGAGCATTCAAAACATGCAGCGCGTGGTCGCCCTCGACGAAGCGAAAATCCTGGATCATTTCACCTCGTGGCGAGATAGCCTGCGCTCGCACGCCCGCGCCTCCCGGCGCCAGGTCCTCGGGCTGAATCTCGGGCACCAGCGTCTGGAGCGAGCGGCAAAACAGTTCCTTGCTGAAGCTCCGGCGCAGCTCGTTCCAGCACACGCGCGGATATTTCGCGAAGAAATGCCAGAATCCGGGGTAGGTCAACGTGCCGGTGAAATCGCGCGCCGAAAAATCGGTCTTGCGGTAGCCTTCGCGCGCGAGCGCCAGCACCGCGTTGGGCCCCGCCTCTATGCCGCCATAAATCAAGCGCGTGAAATGCACGCCCAGGAAGGGAAACCGAGGGTCGGGCACTGGATAAATCAGGTTGCGCACCAGCGATTGGCGCTCGAGTCTCAGCTTGTAATATTCGCCGCGAAACGGAACGATCTCGAGCTCCGGTTTCCCGCCCGCCATCGAACAGACGCGATCGCACTGCAATCCCGCGCAGTTGACGATATAGTCCGATTCGAAATCGCCGGCACTGGTTTCGGCGATCCATTGCGTGTTCATCCTGCGCAGCCCGTGAACCGCTGCTTGCGTGACCACCTTGCCGCCCGCCGCGGCCAAGCACCGGACGTAGGTTTTGCAAACCGCCGGATAATCCGCGATGCCTTCTTCCGGCACGTGAATCGCGGCCACGCCGCCCACATGCGGCTCGATCTCGCGCATTTCCTCGCGCCCGAGCTTCCGCAAACCGGTGAGGCCGTTCTGCTGCCCGCGCTCGAATAGATCGTTCATCCGCGGCACGTCTTCTTTGGTCGCCGCCACCACCAGCTTCCCGCAGACTTCGTGCGCGATCCCGTGCTCCTGGCAGAACGCGGTCATCTGCCGGATCCCGGTCACCGCCAGCCGCGCTTTCAGCGATCCCGGTTTGTAGTACAGCCCGCAATGCAGCACGCCGCTGTTGTGGCTGCTCTGGTGCCGGCCGACGTCGGCTTCCTTCTCCAGCACCGTGATTGAGGCGTCGCGCAGCTTTTGGCTCAATCGCAGGGCGGTTGCCAGGCCGACGATGCCTCCGCCGATGATCGTGATGCGCATCATCACAGGATTAGCACGACAGCATCAGCATAATCCGGGTGCAAGCCGGCGACCTGATACACTTGTCTGAAAGTTGTCTCAAACCAGGGTGATTGCTCAACAACCAACCACGAGATCGCGGCTGCGCTACCTGGAACTCCTGATCCTGCTGGGCGCGCTGCAGGCTTTCGCCCCGCTTTCCATCGACATGTATCTTCCCGCCATGCCGGTGATCGAGAAGGTATTCCACACCTCCACTGCCGCCGTGCAGATGACCATGGTGACGTTTCTGTTGGGCTACGCGCTCGGGCAGCCGCTCTACGGCCCCATTACGGACCGTTTCGGCCGCAAGCCGCCGCTGTACGCCAGCCTCCTGGTCTTCATCGCCTCCTCGGCCGCGTGCGCGCTCTCGCCTTCCATCCCCGTCATGTCGGTGGCGCGCCTGGTGCAGGCCGTCGGTGCTTGCGGCGGCGCGGTGATGTCGCGCGCCATGGTGACCGATCTGTTTCCCGCGCGCGATCTGCGGCGCATCTTCTCCATGCTGGTGTTGGTGCTGGGCGTCTCGCCCGTCATCGCGCCCCTCATCGGGAGCTACCTGCTGGTGTGGTTCGGCTGGAACTCGGCCTACATCACACAGGCGCTGCTCGGCACGCTTTGTCTGCTGGGAATGCATTTCCGTTTGCCCGAATCGCTGGCGCACGACGCGCGCCATCCCCTGCGCCTGGACGTGCTTCGGTCGGCCTACAAGCGGCTCTTCAAGGACAAAACATTTCTGGGCGCGTCCGTAGTTTGCGGTTTCAGCTCCTCGGGAACCTTCGCCTACATCACCAGCGCGCCCTTCGTGTTCATCGTCCTCTATAAGGTCCCGACGGAGAAATTCGGCTGGCTGTTCGGATCGGTCGCTGCCGGGATGGTTATCGCGTCCCAGATCAATGGGCGCATGTCGCACAGCATCCCTCTGTGGCGCGTGCTGCGCACCGCGAACACCGTCCAGCTCTTCGCGGGGCTGTACCTGCTGGCGAGCGTTCTCACCGGATTTGGCGGAATTTACAGCGTTTTCGCGGGCGTTTTCGTGTATGTTTCGGCGCAGGGCTTTGTGTTTCCCAATGGCTCGGCCATCGCAATGATGCGGCATGGCGACATCGCGGGCAACGCCTCGGCGCTGCTTGGCACCAATCAGTTCCTCATCGCCGCGCTCAGCACCACGTTTCTCGGGTTCATCGACAACCCGGCGCAGCCCATGGCCATCGTGATCGCGGGCGCCGCCATCTGCTCCACGCTGCTCAACTATCTGACGCTGGGGCCGAAGCTCGAAGCCGCGCCGCCAAGCGCGTCCGCGAATGCGGAAGTCGCTTGACCGGATCTTACAAAAACTGACATACTGGCGCACATGCGCCGCTTATCTCCCCTCGTTTTCGGAACATTCTTAGCGGGAGCCACCATTCTCTCCGCCGCCATTTCTGACCCGGTCCGCATCGATAGCGGCATGGTTTCCGGCGTCCCAGGTTCGACGGACGAAGTGCGCGTCTACAAGGGTATCCCCTATGCCGCGCCGCCCGTTGGCGATCTGCGCTGGCGCGAGCCGCGTCCGGCATCGCATTGGGAGGGAGTGAAGAAGGCCGACGAATTCAGTCCCGTGTGCATGCAGATGCAGCGCGGGCCGGCGGCCGCATCCGGCCCCGCGCCCAGCGAGGATTGTTTGTATATCAACGTCTGGACCGCCGCGAAATCCGCGAGCGAACGCCGGCCCGTGATCCTGTGGACCTACGGCGGAGCATTCACGTCCGGCGCCGGATCGGTCCCCATGTACGACGGCGACGCCCTGGCGCGCAAAGGCGCCGTGGTGGTCACCTACAATTACCGGCTCGGGATCTTCGGTTTCCTCGCGCACCCGGAATTGACCAAAGAATCCGGCCACAACGCCTCCGGCAATTACGCGCTCATGGATATGGTGGCCGCGCTGCGCTGGGTGCAGCGGAACATCGCTGCGTTCGGCGGCGACCCCAAGCGCGTCACCATTGACGGCGAATCGGCCGGTTCCATGATGGTTTCCACCATGGTCGCCTCGCCGCAAGGCAAGGGATTGTTCCAGCGCGCCATCGGACAAAGCGGCGCCTGGATGGGCGTGAACATAGGCAAAATGACCACGCGCGCGCAGGCCGAAGAGAACGGCGAAAAAATCGTCCAGGCGCTGGGCGCCAATTCGATCGCCGAGTTGCGCGCCAAGCCCGCGGACGAATTGCTCAAAAACGCCCGCGGATTCTTTGGCATTATTGTGGACGGCTGGTACGTCCCTGAGGATCTCACGCTCACCTACTCGAATCACCGGCAGAACGACGTCGATGTGCTGGTGGGCTCGAACCACGATGAAGGCACGTTTTTCGCGCGGCCCGGCGCGGGCAACGCCGAACAGTTCTCGGCCAACGCCAAGCGCGAGTTCGGCGATATGGCGGACGCATATCTGAAGCTTTATCCCGCCAGCGACAACGAGCAGGCCGGGGCTTCGCAGCTTGCGTCGTTTCGCGATCAATTCGGGTTTGCGATGCGCGAATGGGCGCAATTGCAGAGCCAGCGCGGCAAAGCCAAAGCGTATCTCTATTACTTCACGCACGTGCCTCCCTCCGCGCCTGGACAGCCTTCGCGCGGCGCGACCCATACCGCCGATCTGGCTTATATGTTCGACAATCAGCCGCCACGAGTCACCTGGAGCGACGTCGACAAAAAGCTCGCGGACATCATGTCGTCGTTTTGGGTGAATTTCGCCGCCACCGGCAATCCCAACGGCAAAGGTCTGCCCGAGTGGCCGGCCTACAGCGTGAAGAAGGGCGAAAAAAACATCGTGCTCGGCGACACGGTCATGGTGGGGCCGCAAATCGACCCGGCGATGATTTCGTTCTACGATTCCTATTTCGCCAAGGTGCAGTCCGAGCTCAAGTCGGGGGCGGGTGCGGAAGTCAGCGCCGCGAGCCGGTAATCTCCGGCTCCCGCGCGTTGAACAGCTTCTTGATCCCCTGCCAGTGCTCGTAGTAATTGCGCTCCAGGATCTCGGATTCGAGCGCGAATTTCGTCGGACGCACCACAAGCTGCGTCTCGAACAGGAACGCGAGCGTATTATCGAGATACTGGGGCTTCGCCTCGGCGTTGCGCCCGCGCTCATAGGCGTCGTTATCCGGCCCGTGGCCCGACATGCAATTGTGCAGGCTCGCCGCGCCCGGAATAAAGCCCTCGCGCTTGCCGATGTACTCGCCATGAATCAGCCCCATGAACTCGCTCGCCACGTTGCGATGAAACGGCGGCGGGCGGAAGGTGTCGTTGGCCACGCTCCAGCGCGGCGGAAAGCAGCCCAGCTCCACGTTCGAAGTTCCCGGAATCGCCGTCGGCGCTGCGAGTACGCAATAAATCGACGGGTCTGGATGATCGTACGTCACCGTGTTGATGCAGTTGAATTTCATCAGGTCATACTT
>JASIGB010000095.1:0-6160 GCA_030045355.1 Bryobacteraceae bacterium | reverse complement strand
CTTCTCGTTTATTTTATTGATGCCGCTGTCCAGCCGTCCGGAGCCGGTCTGGGAAGCAATGATGCCCTGGATGCTGCCATCGGAATCCACCGATTCGCGTGCGTTGTCGACGGCGGTGACTCTAGCCGCGATCGCGGCATGCTTGCCGGACGAATCGCGAATTTCATCGAAAGCAAGCGCCAGCACGGCTTGATCGTCCGGATTCACGGCCGCAGTCACCGATTGCACATGGCCCGTAACCGTGACTCCGGCCGACATCGCCACGCGGCGGTCCACCACCACCGGCGCGATCACCAGCGCGCGAAACTTGTCGCCCGCTTTGGCGTTCGCGGAGTTGATCCCGGTGCTCAGCCGGATCTCTATGGCCGCACCTGCCGGTATGCGCGCCGCGTTCGCCCAGCCGGTCAGCGTGAATAAAGTCGCGGCCGAAAACAAGGCCTTTCTCGATGCGGATGGCACATCCACATGCTAGCGCGTGGCTGGACATCGCGTCGTAACAAAACTAAGTAAAATCCCCGCGAGCGCTCGGCCCTTCGCCAGTGATACAGTAATTAGCCAAGTACGAACGGGAAAGGATTACCCTCCATGAAGGCCCTCGTAGCGGCGTTTATTCCTGTTATTGGTATTTTTGCGGCAGCCGCCTGGGGCGCCGATGATTTCACCTCCCGCGCCTGGCAACTGGAAAGCAAAGGCGACGCGGCCGAGGCGCGCGATTATCTGCAGCGGGCAGCGCAAACCGGCGCGGTGGACGCCGAGCTGGCGTACGCGCAATTCCTCGATCGGCATCGCGATCCAACCGCGCGGGAAGCTTACGAGAAGATCGTGCAGACGGCGCAGGGCGAACCCCGGATATCGGCCGCGGGCCGGCTGGTGTTGCTGGATTTGATCGCCGGCGATCGAAAGGCAGCGCAGCAGGACCTGGAACAGTACCGCAGCGCGGGTGGACGCGACTACAGTTTGCCTCCGGCCGCCGGGGTTCCCGGAGAGAATCGGGGCCGGGAAAATCAGGCCACCATCCTGATCCCCGGACCGCTGCGGTCCTTCGCCCGCATGGCCGCGCTCGCGCCGGAAGCCGGCCCGGACGAGATCCTTCCGGAGCTGGCGCGCAACGTCGTCACCAACGGTTATCAGGCCACGCGCAGCAACGAGGTCCTGGAACAGACCGAATACTTGAAGCTGGTGATTCGTTATATTTCGCAAGCTCGCGAGCTCGAAAAACTGGCGGATGCGAGCAGCACAATCAAAGTGCCGACCTGCGATTCCACCCAGACCGCCGAGCTGCTGCGCGTGCTCGGCTATCGCATGCGCGGAGGCTGCGGCAGCGAAGTAGTGCTCGAAACCGTCAACGCTTCGCGCGCGTTTCTAACCATCGATTCCGGATTTCCGCTCGCCGAGCTGGAACAGGATCTGCGCACCAACCGGCCCTTCGCCTATGACTTCAAGCCTACGCGGGTCCCCATCCTTTACGGCCAGGATTACTGGGCATCCCCCAAGGACCGCCAGGGCGCCGAATTCATCGACCTGTTTCTCGGCGATCCCTCGCTGTGCCGCTTGTACCTGGCGCTGGCCAAGCTCGACCCCGCGGTCTCGGCGGAGCTGCGCCGGGTGACGAGCGTGCAGAGAATACGCGCCTATGCGCACGTGCTGGACTTCTACGGCGGCATGTTCCAGATCCGCAACGGCCGCGCGGTGGTTCCCGGCGGCGCCCGATCCGAGAGGGCCTGGGCGGATCTGGTGGGCGCATCGCCCGACAAACCGGGGACGTTTTTCGAGCGCCTGATCACGCGCGACGACGGGTGGATGGCCAGCTATTTCGACGCGCTTTCGCGCATCCGGGATGACTCGGCGAACGGTCCGGTGCAAAGTTATCTCAGCGAGCCCGAGCGCATGAAGCGCTTCTATGCCGCCATCCGGGGAAAGGTCACCAGTCCCGGTCCGGCGCGCCCGGTATTCCGCTCCAATACGGACATGATGCTGCTGACGGCGCGGCTGCGCCTGGACCCCAACGGCAGGCCGCACATCCCCGGCGGAGTGGATGTGTGGAGGACCTTGTTCATGGAGCGGCCCGCTGGAGGCGTCAAGTACGACCTCAAGCTCAGCCATGACGCAGCCGGCTGGAAAGACGCCGACGACGTCCTGGAGGCGCTCTTCGGGCTGTGCCGTAAGGCTTCCGAGAATGAACCGCTGAAGATTTTCCTGGCGCTCAGCGATCTGGATCGTCATCGCGCGACGCCGCTGGATGCGCAAACCGCCGGCCGCATGGCGCGGGGGTACCGGGCCTTCGGCGCGCAATTCGCGATCTTCGCCGAGGTGTCCGAGGTTTCCAATCAGACCATCGGACAATTCATGGAAACCGCGCAGGCCATCGAGCAGATCCACGACCTCGGTTTGCGATCGGATGCCGCCGGGACCTTGCAGGCCCTGGCCGGGCTCTGGCAGATCTTCTGCCGGCAGGATTCCATCGCGCCCGCCGAGAGGGATGGCACGCTGGACGCGATTCTCGCGCGCTTCGGCAAGTTGAAGAATGAAGGCGACGTGTTTGATGGAGGCCGCTCCGGAGTGCAAACGCTGCTCGCCGCCACGCATTCCGCGGCCGGAATCTCGCCGCAGGATCGCATGCTGGACCTGCTGGCCGGCACGTCGCAACCCGATACTTCGGACGCCCACACCCAAATGATCGAGGAGATGATCCGGATCTTCGAAGCGCAGCGCTTGATCTCGCTCGCATCGATCTTCGATCTGGTGGATCAGTTGGAGAGCGTGGCCAAAGGCGACAAGGTCAATAACACGCTGATCAATAAGACGGCGGCGCGCATCTCCGAGATACAGCTCCCGGAAAGCCCGCTCAGCGGCCAGGAGAAAAACGTCCTGAGCTTCGGATATTGGCCGGAAAAGCACATTGAAACCGAACGGAAGCTGAACCTGCGCGCGTTCATCGAGCGGGCGGAGAAGGATCCCAAGAAGCTGGATGAAGTGCGCTCCCTGATGGCGCCCTTCCTGCGCGACACGCTGGTGGGTCTGAACTACGTGCACTACGCGCCGCCGGGCGCGCAGGTGCTGTATGCCAATCCGCAATTCGTACGGAGCCACGATTTCATCGGGGTGGAGGGCACCAACGCCACGTGGAAGGGCACCGAAGTCGCCGGGAGCGGCTGGCCTTCCAGCGCCGGTGGAAGGCTCACCGGATCGCTGGCGGGCCTGCCCTACGCGCTGGCCAACGCGGAACAGAATTTCCTAATTCCCTCGCGCGAGCAGGCGCTGATCTGGGGTGACCTAGTGCCGCAGCTCCTTCTCACCGCCACGGTTCCGCGCTGGTGGAACGTCACGCCGGCGCAATTGCATTGGGTGGCGCTGCACATGGACTACGGCGAAACCCTGCTAGCGGAAGCTGCGATCAACGCCGAGCGCAGGCAGATCGTGCTGGACACGCTCGGCCAGTACGCCATGCCGGCGCGCGTGGCGCGCGTGGGCGACCTGTTGGAGCAAGCCGATGTGCGCGGCGCGCTCGAAAACGTGATGCCGTCGGAGCTGTTCGCCATGGCCAAAGACATCGTGGCGCTCGATCGGCCCAACGTGAGCTCATCTGGCGCCAATCGGGCCGATACACCGCTGGCGGCAGAGATTCGGCGTGAGGCCGCCGCCGCCCCGCGGCAGTTGAACTACGAAGCGGTGTCACACGACTTCGGCACACCCAAGCCCACGCTCGCCAATTCTTACTCGCCGGAACTGCTCTGGATGCGAACGTTTCCCACTCTGATGGGTTATTCCAGCCGGATTCTGGCGGAAAGCTGGGAGTCCAATCTGCTCTACTACGCGGCTCTGGCGGATCAGTTGTCTCTGCCGCCCGCGGAGCTGAACGTCTTGGTGCCGGATTGGACGCGCCAAACCGTGGAACGGATTTTCGCGACTAACCTGGAAGACTGGCCGGCGCTGCTGCGTTCGCTTCGTCTGGTGGGCGACGAAGTGCGCGAAAAATCGCGCAAGCCGGTTACCGCGGCGGCCGGATTTTAGTTTCTGATTTTTCGGAGGGCACTCTTGAAGCTCCATCATCCAGCACTCATTCATCCAGCGGTCCTGGGCGGCTTGGCGGGTTGCGCGCTGGCCGCCGCATTGTCCGCGCCCGCGTTGCAGGGCCAGGAAGTCAATAACCCGTCACTGAACAGCCAACCCGCCAACAGCCAAGCGGCCTCCCTCGCCGAACCCAGAGGTCAGGAGCCGCGACCCACCTTCCGCGTGAAAGTGGACATGGTGGTGCTGAGCTTCACCATCACCGACAGCAAAGGCCACTACATTAACGGGCTGAAACCGAGCGATTTTCGCCTCACCGAGGACGGCATCGTGCAAAAGATCAACACCTTCGGGGAAGGCAACAAGCCGCCCGTCCAGGTGCTGCCGAACGGCACGGTGCGGCCGCTGGTGGCCTCCATTGACGGCGTTCCCTCGGCGATCGACGGCTCGGCCACGGAAGTGCGCTCGGACGCGTTTGTTGGAACTAACGTCTTCGTGCTGTTCGATACCAGTAATTACATGTATCGCGGCTTTGTCTACGCCTCCGATGCCATCGCGGATTTCGTGCGCGGGCTGGACAAAACGGATTCGGTGGCAGTCTACACGTTCAGCCGCAATCTTTCGCGTCCCGCTCCGCTCACGCACGATCGGGATGACGCCATCTTCGGCCTGCGTAAAGCCGTGGCCGGCGATGACGCCGCGCTCTACAACGGCCTGCTGCTGACGCTGCGTGACGCGTCCAAAGTGCCGGGGCGCAAGGTCATCATCGTGTTTTCCAACGGTCCCGACAACGCCAGCCTGATCGCGCCCGACGACGTGCGCGCCGTGGCCGAGGACGATGGCATTCCGATTTATGTGATCTCCACCAGCGACGTCGCCAAGGACCCGATATCGAGCACCGTTTTCAAGCGCATCTCCACGCGCACCGGCGGCAAGGCGTATTTCGCCAAAACCTGGCAAAAGCAGGTGGAGGCGTTCGAGTCCATCCGCGAGGATCTCGGCAACAGTTACACGATCACCTATTATCCGCAGCCCAATCCCAATGAGGGCTTCCGCAAGATCAACGTGGAAATCGTAAGCGACGTCGGCAAGAAGTATCGCGTGCGCGCGCGTCCGGGCTACCGACCGCAGGGCGGCTTTTAGCTACGGCAGCGCGAACGCCACCAGCGAATCACCGGCATCCACCAGCACGTACTGCTTGCCGTTCTGGCCCATATACGTGATCGGGTTGGCGTTGGCGTTCTGGGGCACCTTCACCTCCCAAAGCAGTTTCCCGGTCTTCGATTCGAAAGCGTGGAAGCGTGCGTCGTAGCTGGCGCCGATGAACAGCAAGCCGCCCGCCGTGGCCACCGATCCACCTTTATTGAGATTGCCGGTATTCATCACGCCCTTGGCTTCGAGCGCGTCCACCCGCCCGAAAGGAATGCGCCAGGCGATGTCGCCGGTGTTGTAGTTGACCGCGGTCAGCTCGCCCCAGGGCGGCGCCTCGCAAGGCCAGCCGGTGTTGGGATTGGAGAACGCGCCGACGGGGTGCTTCGCTCCCTCGACGTGAATTCCCGTGCGAATATATTCGTCGGTGCTCACATCCTCGCCCAGGCCGTCTTTTAGCAACGGAGGATTCTGGTCCTTCGGCCGAATCATGCGCCCGATGGCACCGTCGGCTTTGGTATTCAGGAAGAAATATCCCAGCGTTGGATCCACAGAGCCGCTGCCCCAATTGCCGCCGCCGTCCGGGCCCGGAAAAACCACGGTCGGCTTCAGGCCCACCGGCGTGAACGGGCCGTCGTTGTGCGCGCCGCCTTCGGCGTCCCACAGCGCCTCGCAGAACTTTTGTTGTTCGGGCGTGACCTTTGCTAATTCGTCGCGCGTGATGCTGAGACGCGTCAAAGGCGGCGGCTTCATGGGAAAAGGCTGTGTGGGCGAATACCATTCGCCCGGAGTGTCGCCCTTGGGAACCGGCCGCTCTTCCACCGGATAGATCGGTTTGCCAGTGCGGCGGTCCAGAATAAACACGAGGCCAGTCTTGCCGGTTTGAATCACCGCGGGAATGCGCTGCCCGTTGTGGACTACATCCACCAATGTCGGCGTGGCGGGAGTGTCGTAATCCCAAATGTCGTGATGGATGGTCTGGAAATACCATTTCAGTTTGCCC
>JASIGB010000094.1:0-3527 GCA_030045355.1 Bryobacteraceae bacterium | reverse complement strand
CCTGGGGTGTGGATCGTGCGAGCGAAGACGAAATCGCGCGTGCGGCCGAACTCGCCGGGCTTGCGCCCGATATCGCGAGCTTCCCCGCCGGGTACAGGACCATCATCGGCGAGCGCGGGATCACTTTATCCGGCGGCCAGAAGCAGCGCGTGGCCATCGCGCGGGCCGTCCTGCGCGATCCCAAGATTCTGATCCTGGACGACGCCCTTTCGAGCGTCGACACCTTGACCGAGGAGCGCATCCTGCAAGGCCTCGAAGACGTCATGCATGGCCGCACAACCATTCTGATCTCGCACCGCGTTTCCACGGTCCAGAATGCCAGCCGGATTTTCGTGATCGAACACGGCGAAGTGGCCGAGCACGGCACGCACGCTGAACTGATTCAGACCGGTGGCTACTACGCCGACCTGTACCAAAAGCAGTTGCTCGAAGAAGAACTGGAAACTATTTGATCGCCACTGCATTGGGCGGCGAAGCGATCCCGCCCTCCACGTGCAGGGGCGCCGAAACCAGCATGAATTCGTAGCGGCCGTCCCGCGCGCAATCCTCAGCGAGCGGCGCCAGCACGAACAATTCGCCGAGCGGGAGGCCCAACAGAGGCAGCGCACGGTAATGCAGGATGCCCTCATCGCTGAAGTCGGAGGGGAACGCCTCCACGGATGGGCAATCGGTGCCGATGGCCGCCACGCGGTTGTTCCACATCCACGCCACGATCTCGCGCGTGGCTTCAATCCCCGGCGATCGCATCTTCTCCATCGGCGCCAGCGCCCGCTTTTCCTCCGGGTTGAGCTTGTCGTACGACTCCATCCAGCCGGTGCGAATCAACAGGATGGTGCCAGGCTTCAACGATGTTCCTTGGTGTTCGAGTGTGGCCTTGAGCTCATCCAGCGTATACACCTCGCGATCCAGCGCGTTCACCGCTTTTCCTTTCGCTTTGCGATATCCGTAGACATCGATCAGCGTCCCGCGCCCGACGAATTTGTCCTTCCAATGATGAATGCCAAGCTTGCTGTTGCCGCCCTCGCGCACGTGGCTTTGCGGAACGTTGTTGTAGAAGCGCTCGTGCCGGACGTGGCCGACGTGCCCCAATCCGTCCCACTGGCTGCCTTCCTGCGTGTTGAAGTGCACGAAGTCGTCGTTGGCCATCGGGGCGAGCGGCGACACGCGATGCTCGGCGGGCGCGCGCCCGAACAGCGGCGGTTTGGCAAATCCCATCTTTGCATCCAAACGAAATACTTTGCCGGATTGCACCAGCCGCGCGGCTTCGACCACTCCTTCGGGGCTCAGGAAATTCAAGCATCCCAGCGCATCGTCGTCGCCAAATACGCCCCACGAGCAATCGGCCGGCAGATCCTTGCGGATGGGCAGTTCTTCAAACTTGGGAACGGTCATGTCACGAGTCAGTATATCTCTGCTCCGGACTCCCTTTGTGGAGAAGCCGCTCGAAACCTGAATGGATGGAGGTGAGCTGATCCGGTTTCTGAACTAGTTCAAGGCGGCCCTTCAACGGTCTTGATTCGCCTTTGCCGTAACAGCTCCGATAACAGCTCCAGCTCTCGATCTGAAAGCGTATTTGCCAACCGGAAGAACTCCTCCACTGAGATTTCCCTCCGCATCAGGCGATCCAGCAGAGACTTGGCGGTGGGATTTTGGGCTGAATTGCCGAGCACGACTGTACCATTTGCACCTCGAAGGCCTCCCGCAATGGATTGATATGGCTGGTTCGATGCGCTGAGGAGAGAAGCAGCATGTTCACTTCGGTAAGCGAAAGGCTGGCGATAGTGAGGTGCGGCCTTACATGCCCGTAACTGGACCAACTCCTGGATGGCCCCAAGCCGGCGCGGTGTTTGGGTGGCGTCCAAAGCACTCGCAATCTGATATGGAGGCGGGAGAGAATGACCGGCCGTCGAAGGGAGGCGGATCACCGGGTGCTCGACGTTCTTACCAGAGTCAGATCGCAGGCGCGCCAGTAGTCGACAGAAGAGCGTAAGATCGTCCCGGATTCCGGGGTCGGGTCTGGAATTTGCGGCTACCTGAGCGATGCCAACCTGGGAGGCGATCAGGGCGACGACTCAAGGGTTCGCAATGACCGGGGTCGGCAAGCCGCCCGGCCGCAGCTTTGCTGGCGCGAACGTCGAAAGCGAAAATCCTGGGAGCGCGAGGGCAAATCCGTTAAGCGAGGTCCGTCATCGCCGCAAGTGTTGAGTATCTCCGGACGAGGCCTGCATGGGCCGTACGGAATGGCGGTCCACTTCGGCCGACACCGAGCGCCGTAGAAGGTTCACGGAGACCACCAGCCGGGTTTTTCCCTTTACCTCCATCAGGATGCCTTCGACGCCCGTCAGCGGCCCTCGATCAATCAACACAGTCTGGCCCACCTGAACGTATGGATAGGGAGCAATCGGCAGCCCGGACTCCACCATCCTACGGACTCGTTCGATCTCTTCGTCGGGAATAGGTTGCGGGACCTTGCCGAATCCCACCACATCCACCACGCCGGGAACGGAAAGGACGGGAAGGCGGTCGTTGGGGTCGAACCTACAGAACACATACCCCGGAAACAGGAACTTCTCGATGAGCTTCACCCGGTCCGACCAGCGTTGTTCCATCCGATAGGAGGGAGCGAACGGCTCGTAGCCCCGCTCGCGCAAATGGGCCTGGCTGGTGCGCTCGTAGTTGGAGCGAAGGCGAAGGGCGAACCAGGGGTTAATGCCAGAAGGCAAGCGCGTCTCTAGTACTTTTTTTGAGGCAGTAACAAAATTTATCGAAATTCTAGATTGACGAAAGCCAGAAAGTTTGTCAACATTTGCATTGGCCCATTACTTTCGTACTATACGTCCCAAAGCCTGGAAAGGGACCGGCACCCACTCTTGTCCGTAGTACGGATACCCCCAATTTAGGCCAACCAGAACGCGGCGAGAACGAATACTAGACTACGTGTAAACCTAAGTACCAATTAAGGCGAACCTGTGATGGCCAGGAACTTGGGTTAGTACTAACTTGGACTAGACCGAACACCGAACTATGCTATCGCAACGTGTACTGTTACTCATATCAACTGCATCCTTCCTATTACCGGCTTCGAGCTTCGGCCAGGTTCAGCCGGGAACCATCACGCTGGGCTCAGGCCAGCAACAGCAGTTCGTGTTGCAAGGCTACAATGGCCCAGTGACCTGGTCTGTGAATCCGCCGGTCGGCACCATTAGCCCCAGCGGGTTATACACGGCCCCCGTTCTGACTTCTTCTAGCGCTGGAATCGTATTTATTTATGCGACGGCCTCTAGCAGTGGTCTGTATTCGGCGATGGTGTTTCTGACTCCAGGCGCTCCCTCTCCGGTCAGCGGACCGGTTACGCAGCCACCGACCTCGCCTGCAAATCCAAGTCCGACTCCGACTCCAATAACGACTCCCACTGTCGGCCCAACCCCGGAACCGATAACGACTTCGGGTCCAGGGTCCGCTCCGGGGCTCGGTGGTTCGATTTCGCTCGTTCCGGCCTCCATGGAGATTCAGGTTGGCCAATCGGT
>JASIGB010000093.1:0-12339 GCA_030045355.1 Bryobacteraceae bacterium | reverse complement strand
CCAGCAAAGCGGTGTCGATCCGAGCCATTGGACCGTCCCGTCGCACGATGTGGTCCTGGATGTGTTGACCGGCGCATCGGCCGGGGGCATGTGCGCGGCCATCAGCTCGGTAGCGCTCCAAGAGGAATTCGATCACGTCACCCAGACCGATCCTGATCCCGATATGCCGGTGAACCGGCTCTACCAAAGCTGGGTTCGGAGTATCGACATCGTTCCGTTGCTCGGCACCGCGGATTTGCCGAACAAGCAGGCGCGGGTGAAATCGATTCTGGATAGCACGCCGATCCAGGCGATCGCCAACGCCGCTTTGGTTCCCGATCCGGCGCGCGTGAAAAAAAGGCCCTGGGTAGCCGACCCGCTCGGCATCATCCTGACGCTCTCCAACCTGCGCGGCATTCCCTACAGCGTCGATAAAGCCAATCAAGGCTCGTTCGAGGAGCGCGTAGCTTATCACGCCGATCAGATCCGTTTCGCCTTGTCAGGCGCAGGCGGTCTCGACGACCCGACCACTTACGCGCTGAGCTACTCCGATCCGGCGAGTCCCAACTGGCCGTTGCTCCGAACCGCCGCCATGGCGACCGGCGCGTTTCCGATCATGCTGGCCGCGCGGGTGCTCGAAAGAACTCAGGCCGACTATCAGAATCGGCTATGGGAGATCAGTAATGACCAGCCGATCGCCGGAGCGTGCCAGTCCGAAGATAAAATTTTGCCGGACTGGGCGCAGACCGTGACGCCTACTTTCGACAATGTCTACGCCGACGGGGGCGTCACCAATAACAATCCGTTCGAATGCGCGCGGCAATATCTGGCGGACAAAGTGTACCACCTACAACATCCGGAGGACCCGCACAAACCAGATGAGCCGGTAAGGCACAATCCGCGTGGAGCCGAAGAAGCCAACGCTGCGGTCATTTCCGTGGATCCTTTCCCTGGCGATGAGCCGTTCGATCCGAGGTACGACGCGGAAGAGAACTCTGGGTTAGGGAAAGTAGCATCGGCGCTGCTCGGAACGCTGGTCAACCAATCGCGATTTCAAGGCGAGAATTTGAAGCTGACCAAGTCCGAGGAAGACAACAGCCGTTTCGCCATCGCGCCCAGCGACCAACCCGGCCAGACGGTTCCAGCGTTACTGTCCGGTGCGCTAGGGGCTTTCGGCGGGTTCATCGACCAAAATTTCCGCGATCGCGATTATCAACTGGGACGCCGCAACTGCCAGCAGTTTCTGCGCACCACCTTCATGCTCCCGGTGGACAATCCCATCATTGGCGACGGGGTGGCGGGCAAAACGAAATTGATCGGCGGCATTAGCGACCAGACCGGTGGTAAGACCTGGTATCAGTTGATTCCTCTGATGGAAAATTTGCAGGAAGAAATTAAGGTACCGCCGCGCGCCAATTTCAAAACCACGCAGCCGCGCCTGGAGCAGGTTTCCGATGCCGCCGCCGACCGGCTGGAAGCCGTGGCGCGGGCGTTGGCGGGAGAGTCCAGCAGCAACAAAGCTCTCCTATCACTGTTGGTTGGAGCGGCCTTCGATTTAGGGGGCAAGGACCTGATCCGGGACTTCCTCTTCAGGGAGCTACTATCAGAACTTCGGCTGGTGCAGCAGGTTTAGCCGCAATCACTCCGCGCGTAAGGCCCGCAGCGGATCGGCGGTTGAGGCGCGCAGCGCGGGCTGGAGACTCGCGGCGATGCCCACCCATAGCAGCACGGCCGCCGCGCTTAGGTATGCGAGCGGATCGGTTTGGCTGGTCTCATACAGCAGGCTTGTAAGAACGCGGCTCAAAAGCAACGCGCCCGTTAAGCCCGCGGCCAGGCCGATGGTCAATGGCGCGAGCGCGGCGCCGAGAACAACGGCAATGACGTTCCGCGGGGCCGCGCCCAGAGCCACGCGAATGCCGACCTCCTTGGATCGCAGCGCGGTGGTGTACGCGACCACTCCATAGATTCCCGCCGAAGTGAGGACTAGCGCCAAAGCTCCCAGCGCGCCGAAAATCCACACCGAAAAGCGTGGCCGCCAGATGGATTCCGCGATGACGTCGTCCATTGTTTGCACTTTGAGCACGGGCTCGGTGGAATCTACGGCCCAGACTTCCCGGCGCAGCGTGTCGGCCAAAGCCAACGGATCGCCCGATGTCCGCGCGACGATGGTCGATAGAAACGTCCCGAAAATATATTGGCGATACGGAATGTACACTTCTCCCGCCGCCGCTTCGTCATAACTTCTGCGCCAGGAATTCCGAACCACACCCACCACCATGACCTTCCTGGGGCTATCACCGGGCAGGAATTCTCCGATGGGATTTCTATCCGGGAAAAACAGGTGCGCCAGGTACTCGTTGACGATCGCCACCAGCGGCGCATTCGCGTCGTCTTGTTCGGAAAACCCGCGCCCCTGGAGCAGCCGGATTCCCATCACGGAGAAATACTGTTCACTCACCGTTCGCGTCATCACACCCAGAACGCTTCCATCTGGCGCGCGGTAAACGGTCGTGGTGTTCGCCTCCGATAGCGGCAGATTATTCACCACCGCGATGGCGCGAACGCCCGGGACAGTCGCCAGGCGTTCGAGTACTTGAGTGTAAAACTCGATCTGGCGCGGCCGTGTGTCGTATTTACCCGCCGGATTGGGTTGTATTTGCGTTCCGATGGGAACACGCATCGTCAACACATGATCGGCATGAAAACCTGTGTCGGCTTGCTCCAATCGGACAAGGCTGCGGATGAGAAGCGCAGATCCCGCCAGGAGCAGGAACGCGAAAGCGGCCTCTGACGCGATCAGGATCGAGAACAGCCGCGCCGGTCGCCGGCCCACGGCGCCTTGGCCGCCAGGCAGCACGCCTTGCACGCCGGTTCGCGATGCGAACAGGATGGGCGCCACCGCCGAAATGCAACCCAGGAGCAGGCACACGGCGGCCTCAAACGATAGAGCGCGTTCGTTGAGCGCCACACCCTGCAAGTGAGGAAGCGCGAAGGGAAGCGCCGTCAACTGCCGCAGCAGCAATCGCAGAAGAGGACGCGCCAGGGCCAATCCCGCAATGCTGCCCATTGCGGCCAGGATCAGGCTTTCGATGAGCAGTTCGCGCGCCAAGCGCCAGAAGCCCGCGCCCAGAGATGCACGAATGGCAATCTCGCGCTGTCGATGGACGGCGCGGCTGAGCAGAAGGCTGCTCACGTTGGCGCAGGCGATCAGCAGGACCAGGCCGGACGCGATCAGGATCAGGACCGCGGATCGTTCGTAATTCCGATTGACCCGTGCTCTCCAGGGCGAGACGGAAATCCGCAAGCCCGCCTTGCCTCTTGGATCGCGTTGCTCGAGTTGGCGAGCCGTGGCGTGCATCGCGCCCTCGGCTTGAAGCGCGGTTACGCCTTCTCGCAGTCTAGCCACGACCGCGAGAGGCCCGGGCGCGCCCGGATACACGCGCCGCGGCACCCACATCTCTTCCTGCGGATAGGGGAACTCGAACTCCGGCGGCATCACGCCCACAATTGTGAAAGCGTCGCCGGAGACTTCGATCGTGCGGCCGAGCACGCTTGGGTCCGCATCGAACTTGCGCCGCCAAAACCGATCGCTGATCACGGCCGATTTTTGACCCAGCGGCGCATCATCGGAATCGAGCAAGGTGCGTCCTAAGCGGGCGCGAACTCCCAGCAGCGAGAACAGTTGCACGGAGGTTCGCACCAAGAAGACCTGATCGGGATCGCCCGGCTTCGTCATGACGGCGATGTCGTTGGTGTAAGGGACTGTCTTGTCGAATACGTCATGCCGGTTCTCCCAAAACAGATAGTCGTCCGAGGAAATTACGTTGATGTCTGTTTTCGGCGTCCGCTGCTCGATGGTGACCAGGCGCTCGGCCGCTCGGTATGGTGACGGGCGCAGCAGGACCGCGTCGGCGATGCTAAACACCGCGGTATTGGCGCCGATTCCTAACGCGAGAATCGACACGACAGCCGCGAGGAACCATGGATTTTTCCACAGCCGCCGGAACGCATGCACCAAGTCCGCCATGGACGATTAGACACCAGTGGCGTCCTTTTGTTCCGGTGCCAACTCAGCGATTGTGCATCATCTCGGCCAGCTTCAGCACCGTGGCCCAATTGCGCGCGGTCGACACGGTAGCGAGCTTGGAATCGAAATACGAGTTGGTCAGTTTGCTGCGCCCCATGCCGTTGGGGAGGTGCAGATAGATGTCCTGGCCGAGCACGTGAAAAGCATCGGGCGCCGAGCGCGCCGGATCCAGGCCGGCGATGGCATGTGAGCCGGGCGCCTGCGCGAGAAAATACACGTGCAGCCATTTCAGATCCACACCGGGTTTTAGAAATGGATTCGCGCCAATGATATTCCGCAATTGCGACGCTGTGCGCAGAATTACGGGAATTCGATAGCCGAAGCTTTTTTCGATGGCAGCCGAGACAGAATCACAGATTTTGGAAGCGCCCCCGGGGGCATCGAAAATCACGTTGCCGCTCTGAATATAACTCCGGACGTTCTCGCAGTCCGCAGCCTCGAAAATGCGGACCAATTCCTTCATCGGCAGCGGATTTTTTCCGCTGACGTTGATCCCGCGCAGCAGTGCGACGTGCGTCACGGTCTTACCCGATCAGAGCGTGAACCTTCGCACGTACCTCAGCCAGCTCGGAAGGCACCAATTTTCCCTTGCGAACCGCCTTCCGCGCGCGCCAGTCACAGCTCTTGACTTGATCCGCCAGCACGGCGCTAGGACGACTGCCTGCCACCAGGACCTCGAATGGATAGTTCTTGATTCTCGTCGTGAGCGGACAACAAATCATTAGACTGCTACGGTCGTTATAGCTAGCCGGACTCAAAACGACGGCCGGGCGGTGGCCGGCCTGTTCGCGACCGGCTTGCGGAGTCAAGTTCAACCAAACGACATCGCCCGCGTCCGGCACAAATCCGCGGGGCATTACCAGACCTCTTTGCCTTCTGGAGCGCCGAAGTCGGCCGGCTCGGGGAGGTTTTCTTTGGTGATTCCCTTCACCAGCTCCTCCAATTGGTAAGTAGCCGGACGAATTGGCTCAATGACGATCTTGCCGGCTTCCTCCCGGATGTCCACCTCTTCATCGATTCGCACGCGCGTGGCGTCGAGAACCGCGGAAGGGATGCGCACGGCCGCGCTGTTTCCCCACTTCTTGATCGAACCCTTCATTGCTGGTCCCGCGTTGACGTATAGACTTTGTATCTACATCATGGCGCGTCCGCGCTGAAGCTGTCAAATGCATTCCAGTGCCCGCATTTCCGGTGCCGGCCTTCCTTTTGACCCTTGCAAATGATATACATACCTACACGGAGGTTAGGATGCGCTTCCTGTATGCAGGGGTGGGCCTTACGCTTTCGGCGATCCTCTGGTTCGCGGGTGATTTATTCGCGGGTGACGCGCCGCACGTCTTCACGGCCGCCCAAAAAAGCTACTGGGCCTTCCAGCCGGTAATGAAGCCGCCGGTGCCCGCAGTCAAGAACAAAGCGTGGGTCAAGACGCCCATCGACGCGTTTATTCTGGCCAAGCTCGAAGAGAAAAACCTCCAGCCCAACCTGCGCGCCGACAAACTCACGCTGCTGCGCCGCGCCACTATCGATATGACCGGCCTGCCGCCCACGCAGGAAGAAATCCAGGCGTTCTTGAGCGATAAATCCCCGAACGCGTGGGAAAAAGTGGTGGACCGGCTGCTTGCGTCACCCGCTTACGGCGAACGCTGGGGCCGGCACTGGCTGGACGTCGCGCGCTACGCCGATAGCAACGGTTTCAAGGCCGACGAAACGCGTCCCAACGTTTGGCGCTATCGCGATTACGTGATTAAGGCGTTCAACGACGACAAGCCGTATGACCGCTTCATCAAGGAACAGATCGCCGGCGACGAGTTGTACCCCGGCAATCAGGAAGCGCTCATCGCCATGGGCTTCAACCGGCATTGGATCGATGAAACCAACGCGCCCGATCTGTTTGAGCGCCGCCATCAAACGCTCGACGACATGACCACGGTGACCGGCGTCGCGTTCCTCGGCCTGACGTTCGGCTGCGCGAAATGCCACGACCACAAATTCGATCCGATCCTGCAGAAGGACTACTATCGCCTGCAGGCGTTTTTCGCCGATACCGCATTTGGCGATGGTCCGCTGCCGCCGGCAGATCCCGAAGCCAAGCGGGAATACGACGAGCAGTACGCCATTTGGGACGCCAAGACCAAGGACACACGCGACGAGATGGCCAAGATCATGGAGCCGATTCTGGAGGACCGCAAGAAACATTCGGCCACCGTGATGACAGATGAAGTCCAGGCCGTGATCGCGAAGCCCGCGGCCGATCGCACGCCGCTCGAGCAGCAGGTGTATCACATCGCCGAAACGCGCTTTGGCGGATTGGGCGATCCGGTGCGCGCGCTCAAAGGCGATAACGCCAAGCGCTATGCCGAGCTCAAAGCGCAATTAGCCAGCTTCGATTCGCTCAAGCCCGCGCCGCTGCCCGAAGGTCAGTTCATGAAGGACCTGAACGCCACGGCGCCGCCGACGTACATTCTGCGCGGAGGAAGCCGGTTCGCGCCGGGCGACGAAGTGCAGCCCGGGTTCCTTTCGATCCTCGATCCGGGCGACGCGAAGATCACGCCGCTCCCGGCGCTCAATTCTACTGGCCGGCGCAGCGCTCTCGCTGCTTGGCTCACTGATCCCGCGAATCCGTTGCCAGCGCGTGTGATGGTGAATCGCATCTGGCATTACAACTTCGGACACGGGATCGTGGCCACGCCCGGCGATTTCGGCCGCATGGGCGCGCGTCCCACGCATCCGGAGCTGCTCGATTATCTGGCCAATTATTTCGTCGACAACGGCTGGAGCATCAAGAAAGTGCAGCGCTTGATCCTGCTTTCGAGCACGTATCAGGAAGCGTCGGATTATGACGCCAAAATCGCCGAAGCCGATCCGGACAACAAGCTACTGTGGCGCTATCCTCGGCACCGCATGGAGGCCGAGGCGATTCGCGATTCCATGCTCGCGACGGCGGGCCTGCTGAACCCCCAGATGGGCGGACCGGGTGTCTATCCGCCGGTTCCTCCGGGCTTGATCAGCGAGCTTTCGGCCACCGCGGTCACCGGCGGCTGGCGCGAGGAAAAAGATCCAGCGCAGGGCAATCGCCGCAGCGTGTATATTTTCGTGCGCCGCAACCTGCCGTATCCGTTGTTGCAGGAATTCGACGCCGCCAACACGTTCGAAAGCTGTGACTATCGCAAGAACACGGTTACGGCGCCGCAATCGCTGGATCTGTTGAACAACGCGCTGGTGCTCGATTGGGCGCAGTCGCTCGCCGGGCGCGTACTCGATGACAGCGGCCTCACGCCGGCAGCCCAAGTGGACCGGGCGTTTCGACTGGTGTATGGTCGCGCGGCGAGCCCGGAAGAACGGAAGATGGCCGCCGATTTTTTGGCGAAGCAGACGCCCATCATGGAGGCACGCCTGACGGGGAATGACGTGAAGCCGCCCGTTCCCGCCAATCTGCCGCCCGGCATGGATCGCGCGCGAGCCGCGGCGTTCGTGGACTTGTGCCACATGCTGCTCGATTCCAACGAATTTTTGTATATCAACTAAGGGTGCTTTCATGTTAGACAAGCTCAAGCATCATTGGAACGTGACTAATCGTAGGGAGTTCTTTGGGCACGCCGGCAGCGGCCTGGCCGCGATTGCGCTGGCCGCCATGCTCGAAGAAGACGGCTACGGCGACGTCGCCGGCGTCGATCCGCTCGCGCCTAAAAAACCGCAGATCCCGCCGCGCGCCAAATCCGTCATCTGGTGTTTCATGGAAGGCGCGCCCAGCCACGTGGATCTGTTCGATCCCAAGCCCGCGCTGACAAAATATTCGGGACAACCCGTGCCGCCGTCATACCATCCGGAAACATTGCAGAGCGCGTTCGGCACCACGCACAACGGGCTCTTTCCTTCACATCATGCCTTCAAGCAATACGGCCAGAGCGGACTGTGGGTTTCCGATTGGCTGCCAAATATCGCCGAGCATATGGACGAGATCTCGGTGCTGCGGTCGTGCTACGCCGATGGCGTAAATCATGTCGGAGCGGTGTGCCAGATGAATACCGGCGAAATTTTGGCCGGCCGGCCATCAATGGGCGCATGGGTCACCTATGGCCTTGGCAGCGCGAACCGAAACCTGCCGACTTATGTGGTGATGCAGGACGACAAGGAAATCTTGGGCGGCGTACAGAACTACAGTGCCGGATTTCTTCCGGCGACCTATCAGGGCACGCTGTTCCGCAAAGGCGACACACCGATTCTCAACTTGAAGCCGCCCGCTGGAATGACCGACGCGCAGGAGCGCAACAAGCTGGAATTCCTGACCGCGCTCAACAACCGCTTCGGCCGCGATAAGCAAGACGATACGGAACTCGACGCGCGCACGCGTTCGTACGAACTCGCGTATCACATGCAATCGGCCGCGCCGGACGCCGTGGACATCAGCTCGGAATCGGAAGCGACGAAGAAACTTTATGGACTGGACGATCCGGCTACGGCGGTTTATGGCACCAATCTGCTGCTCGCGCGGCGATTAGTCGAGCGCGGCGTGCGATTCGTCGAATGCTACTCGGGCTCTGGCTCGCGCTGGGATGCGCATACGAATCTCGAAGCGAATCACACCGAGAACTGCAAGTCATCCGACAAGCCAGTCGCTGGTCTGCTTACCGATCTGAAGGCGCGCGGCATGTTGAACGACACGCTGGTAGTGTGGGGCGGTGAATTCGGCCGCACGCCTTTCGTGCAGGGCAACCCGAACGACGAGAAAGCCGGCCGCGATCATAATCCGTGGGGATTCACCATCTGGATGGCGGGCGGCGGCGTAAAAGGCGGGCAGGCGATCGGCAGTACCGATGAAATCGGCCTGCGCGCGCTCGACGAGCCGCATCACGTGCACGATATCCACGCGTCCATTCTGTATTTGCTGGGCCTGGATCATCTGCGCACGACATTCATGCATAATGGCCGCGCCGAGCGGCCCACCGGAACCGCCGGGGCTCTGATTCCGAAACTGTGGGCGTGAAGCTTGCGCTGTTGGCTGTGATTGCGCTGGGCGCGTGCGCGCAAACTTTGCCTGACGGCCCGGGCAAAGAGACCTTCCAGATGGTCTGCAGCATGTGCCATTCGCCCACGGCTGTGATCGGCAAGCAGGGGACGAAACAATGGTGGCAGGCAAAAGTCACTGAAATGCTGCAAGAGGTGACCGACGTTCCCGATGCGGACGTCGACGCCATCGTCAACTACCTGGCGAAGAACTTCCCGGTCATCAAAACGAACGTGAATCATGCGACGGCGAAGGAGCTGGAAGCCGGGCTGGAGCTGACGGCCAAGGAATCCGAAGCGATTGTGCAATATCGCCAGGCCAACGGCAAGTTCAAAACGATGGCCGATCTCGAGAAAGTCCCCGGCCTGGACGCTGTAAAGATCGAATCGAAGAAGGACCGTCTGGAGTTTTGATGCCTGCTGAACGCTTCGCTGTCTCGTCCAAAGATGGCGTTGAGATTTCCGTGCAGAAGCTAGGCTCCGGCCCCGCGCTGCTGCTGGTTCATGGCGCGCTGCTCAACGGGACGCTTTCGTGGGGAGCGGTGATGCCAAGGTTGGCCGAGCGCTTCACCGTCTATGCGATGGACCGGCGCGGGCGCGCGCCTTCGGGCGACGCGGACGCATATTCCATCGCGAGCGAGTCCGACGATGTTGTGAACGTCGCGGCGGCCATCGGCCGCCCGGTGACCATTCTGGCGCATTCCTACGGCGCGCTCGTGATGCTGGACGCGCTGGATCGGCTCCGGCACGTGTCGCGATTGATCCTGTACGAACCGCCGGTCACGGCCGAAGGCGCGCGTCCGGATTCTTCAGCGGTTTTGGAAAAACTGGACAACGCGCTGGCGGCCGGGAATCGCGAGGAGGTCGTGATCACTTTCCTGCGCGATCAGGTGAAGGCGCCGCCCGAGGCTTTGCAGGGTTTTCAGTCCTCGCCGGTTTGGCCAGTGGTGCTGCAGATTGCCTCCACACTGCCGCGCGAATCGCGCGCCGTGAACACGTATCGCCCGTTTACGGAGCGCCTGGCGAATTGGAAAGTTCCCACGACGCTGTTGCTCGGCAGCGAAAGTAAGGGCCTGCTGCGCGACGCCGCATACTTTGTGCGGGACAACATTCCTGGTTCGCAGCTCGTGATCCTGGAGGGCCAAGGCCACGGCGCGATGCTGGACGCGCCCGATTGGTTCGCCGCGAAGATCATCGAGCTGACGATTCAATAGTGTGGTAGCCACTCTCCGTTGAGAGCGGCACGGACCAAGGCCGCCGAATAGGCGTGATCGGAATCGACCGCCGTTCTGGAATTCATTCCGCGCTGCCAGCTTGTTGGCGCCTCCGGGTGAACTCCGGTGAGAACCACCCAGCCGCTGCCGCATGTCCCTTCCACGATTGCGGGCGCGCCATCGGGATACTTGCCTACAACCGTCCCCCAACCGGTCAGCTGTGGCCCATCCTCCCAATACTGGTCGAGCGTCTGTCCGCCGGCCAGAGCGATTGTCACCACCGCCTTGCGCATGCCCCGAGCTTCGGCTGCGTAGAACGGGAAGCGCACACCCGACGTTAGATTCAGGCCGTTATAGGGCGAGTTGCCTGCGAAGAAGGCGCCGGCACAGATGCCGAGATAGTTCAACCCATTTTGTATCGCCTTGCGGATGTTCGTGGTTGTGCTCGCCGTCAAGCTGTTCCCGATCTCCTCGAAGTTTCCACCCGGAACGATCAGCAGTCGATATCCGCGGATACTTGATGCAGTCATTCGGTTCAACTGCTAAGAGCCTACCGTGGAATAGCTGAGATGCTGGCTGGTGAGGATTTTCTTCAGGGCAGCGACGTCTCCGGTCGAAGTTCCGGAGCCATTGAACAATAGAATCGAACTGGCGGAACCGGCATGGCACGCCATCAGCGCGGTCGAGATCACGATAGCGGACCCGCTCGCCAGCATTCTGCAGGTTGTTTGAAAGGTCATCCACAAGATCCTTCGTGACAGATTCGCCTGTAATTGTATCCGTGACACGGATATCGGAGGTGAAACGCTGCAGAGCGTGCGATAGTAAGGGTGTGCCAGGTCCACTCCCCCGTCTCCGGCTGGGACTCGATTTCATTCCCTCCTCCGATCCTCAGCATCCGGGTTTGCTGATTCGCGATCCGTTGAAATTCTCCGATGCCATGCTCCTCATTCCGCCGCCGCTGGTGGAGTGCCTGGCGTGTTTCGACGGCGAACAGACCAGCCTGGATCTGCGCGCGGCGCTGGTGCGGATCACGGGTGAAATCCAGACCAGCGAGCTCGAGAAACATTTCTTCGACACGTTGAGCCAGGCGGGATTCCTGGAAGACGAGACGTTCGAGACGCAGCGGCGGACGCGCCTCGCTGAATTCGCCGCCGCGCCGAAGCGCGATGCCTCGCACGCGGGCTCGGCCTATCCCCACGACCGTGAGGAAGCGCGCAAAGCGCTTTCCGAATTCATGCAAAGTGCGCCGGACGCGGGTCCCGATTCACTGCTCGGCATCGCCGCGCCGCACGTCAGCCCGTTCGGCGGCTGGGAATCTTATCGGGATGCTTATTCGGCCATGCGGCCCTCGGATCACACGGGTTCGCAGGCCGATCGCACGTTCGTCGTATTGGGCACGTCGCATTACGGCGAGCCGGATCGCTTCGGCTTGACGCGCAAGCCGTTCGTCACACCGTTCGGCGAGACCGTTACCGACAACCGTCTGGTGGAGGAACTCGCGCGGTCCGCGCCGCAATCGATTCGCATGGAGGACTACTGCCACGCCATCGAGCACTCCATCGAATTTCAGGTGCTGTTCCTGCAATATCTCTACGGAGGGAACATCCGCATTCTTCCCATTCTGTGCGGATCGTTCCTGCGTAGTATTCATCAGGGCGGAAAGCCGGAATCGAACGAAGGCGTCCAGCGCTTCTTCGACGCTCTGGGCAATCTAGCGGCGCGGGAAGGGGACAAGCTGTTTTGGGTGCTCGGCGTAGACATGGCCCACATGGGACGCCGCTACGGGGATCAAATGGTCGCGCGCGCTGAGCAAGGGGAAATGGCTGCCGTGGCCGAGCGCGACAAGCGCCGAATCGAGCGGATGGTCGCGGGCGATTCCCAGGGTTTTTGGGAGCAGATTCGCGAGAATCAGGACGATCTGAAATGGTGCGGATCGGCGCCCATTTACACGTTCCTGAAAACGGTCCCGCAGGCGCGCGGAGAACTACGGCGCTATCAGCAGTGGAACATCGACGAGCAGAGCGTGGTTAGTTTTGCCGGGGTCGCCTTTCG
>JASIGB010000092.1:0-3126 GCA_030045355.1 Bryobacteraceae bacterium | reverse complement strand
CTCCGGCTGGTTCTTATAGAAGTAGAGATAAGTCAGATCTTCGCCGGCTTCCGAAAGGCGCTTAGTCCGCATGCAACTGCTGGTGAAGTAATAGTCGGCGCCTTCTTCGTTGTTGGCGAATACAAGATAGGTTTCGCCGAGTTGGAAATCGATGCCGCAATCGCCGGAGGCAGTCCAAACATCCAGGAAAGCCGGGGCAGGCTTATCATTGTCATCGTCCTTGTCCTTGTCATCATCGGCGTCTTTTTTGTCGTCCTTGCCGTCGCCTTTTTTGTCCTTTCCGGTAGGCTTTTTCGCCGCGTCATCGTCATCGTCTTCCTGCTTGTAGAGGGCTTTGACCTGGAAGTGAACCCGCATGCCGCGATCGAGCGAGGAATCCATCAGCACGCTAATCTGCTGAATGCTGTCCGCCGACTGCACCAGCCGTTTCTGGAGTTCGTCCAACTGCGGAAACGTCGCCAGATATGCGTCCTTAACCTGATGCAGCGAATCGGGCGAGGGATGTTCCTGGGCCTGAAGGAAGGCGTTGTTCAGAGATTGCATGCCCGTTTGATTCGCCCCATACCAGCGACTCATGAAGAGTGGCTGAATTGACTGCACTACGCCGACAAAAACCAGATCACTGATGCGAACTTCCTTGCATGCGCCGAAGGACGCCTCGCATTGGCATGCATTAGCCGGCCAACAAGCCGCCCATGCACAACCGATCAGTACAACATTGCGAAGCATCGGTGAATAACCGCGTTTAGAACCTTACTCCCAACTCAACCCAAGCGCGGCGTGGTGCACCGGGAGAGAAAAACGTCGCACTCTCCGACGGGGCGTTGCCGGCTTCGGGCCCAGTGGTGTAGACGGGGAAAGGAAGGGACTGGATGGCGCCCTTCGCGTTCAGTTCCGTGTTCGAGAGCCACGCCGCCGTGTAGTATTCTTTGTTGAAAATATTGTCTACCTGCACAGCTAGCTGAATGTGTCGCGTAAGATCGTAGTGCGCGCGAAAGTTGGTGATCGCGAAGCCCGGATTAACGCCGGGGCCCAGGTAGTACACGCCGTCGGCTTGGTAGGCATTGTTCTCATTACCTCGCGCGTACGCACTCGAGTTGACCACCTCATTCCCCTCGAACATGAGTTTTCGAGTTGGCTGATAGATCAAGTAAGCCTTTCCCGTCTGTTTTGGAATGAGAGGAATTCGATTTCCAGGATGCACGGTGATAGTTCCATCGAGACCCGGATATCCTTCGAGTGCGAGGTTGTTGGTGTTGTTGGCGGAGCCGTCCAGGGTCTCGACGCTCTGGTAGGTGGCCGAGAGAAAAGTCCAATCCAGGCCCCACGTGATGGGTCCGGCGCGGCCGTCCAGATCTGCATCGAAGCCCTCGCGGAGTGTTTTGGCAAAGTTTTGGAAATAACCGGTACCGGTGATGGGCGCCGCGATGAAAAGAATATCGTTGTGATTTTCATCCCGGAAGGCCCCGGCATTCCAGCTCAGGTTGTGAAGCCACGAGATCTCAGGCTTACCGCGCAGCCCAGCCTCCCAGGTGTCCGTCACCACCTGCTGGAGCGGGGGATCGGAAGACAGCGCATTGGGCAGGCTGCAGGGAGCGCTGGCATCAGCGCAGCCAAGTTCAATGGATGTGGGCGCGCGGCTGCCCTGAGCGAATCGCGCGTAGGCATTCAGACTCGAGATCGGGCTCCAGGTGATTCCGACTGCGGGATTGAAGCGCTGGAAGGTGTAGTCGCCGGTGAGAGAACCGGGGCCGGCGATCGGATTCAGCAGATCGTAGTTGTTCACCGTATCGCGGTTGTAGCGGCCCGAAACGGTCACATTTACTTTTTTCCAAAGCGCGAGCGTGTCGGCGAAGTACAGGCTCCAGTCGGGCGCATGGCCCTTCAGTCCGACTTGGGAATCCACCGGATTGCCGTTAATATCGTTGGTCGAGCCATCCTGCCAGGCCGGAACGCTAACGAGGGTGTAGTTAGGAAGTACATAGGCGTAATCGGTGGTCTGCGTATAAGTGATGTTGTTGCGGTCGATGAGTGCGCCGGCAGCGAACTGGTTACGTCCTATGCCCGGATTGGTGATCCAGGTAAACTGCCCGGAGAATCCATACACGGTCTGCACTTCTTTCGAATAGATGTTCACTCCA
The DNA here is from genome assembly GCA_030045355.1 of Bryobacteraceae bacterium. Taxonomy (GTDB): domain Bacteria; phylum Acidobacteriota; class Terriglobia; order Bryobacterales; family Bryobacteraceae; genus Palsa-89. The sequence goes on along the minus strand of JASIGB010000092.1, from coordinate 985 downwards.
TCGCAGGTCGAGTCCGGGTCGCCCAACTGCAATGCCTCCGCGATGCACGGCCACTTGGGAAACGGGGTGTTCGAGATGTTGGCGCCGCTGGTGGGAAAACCGGTGTAACCCGCGGCGGCGAGCACCTGTTGCTCTTCCAGCGTGGGCTGATAGATCAAAAGCCCAAGTGCGTCGGTATTGAAATTGGCGTCAATTTCTTCGGTGCGGATGTTGCTGAACCAGGCGTTGCCCGTGAAGCTCAGATTATCGGTGAACTTATGTCTTGCGATGAAATTGAACGCGGGCGCGCGGTTGGCGGTGCTGTCAGGAATGGAGTAGACGCTGGTGTAGTTAAGGTCGAGCAGGCGGTAGTCTTGCAAGCCATTGCCGATCAGCGTATTGTACGCGTATGACATGGTGAGTGCGAGGTCGGTTTTGTCGTTGTGCCATCCCAGCCGTCCGAAGCCCTGCCGCACGTCCGAGGGCGAATCGAAGCGCCAGCCTGATTCGTGAAATCCGAGCCCAGAGAAAAACCAGTTAAAACCATTAGGTTTGATTCCTCCCCACTCACCTTCGGCCTCCTTGCGCCCACTGCTGCCATACAAAACGTGTCCGGCCCAGCCGGGATTTGTAAGCCCGCTCTTGGTGGTGACCGAGATTGCGCCGCCCAGAGTGTTCAATCCGTACAACGGATCCGATCCGGGAATTAGAGCCATTTCCGAGATCGCGTCTTTCGGGATCAGGTCCCAGCTCACGACGTCGCCGAAGGGCTGATTCTGCCGCACGCCGTCGACGTAAACGGAGATTCCTTCGGGCGTGCCGAGCAACGGAGAAGCGGTATAGCCGCGAAAGTTCACATCGGGCTGAAAGGGATTTTCCTGCATTTCATTGATGTAGACGCCATTGAGCTGCCGGTTCATGAAATCGGCCAGGTCGAGTGCGCCGCTGTTCTCAATATCGGCCGCCGTGGCCGTCTGGACTGGCGCTGCAATCTGGTCGATGTTGA
>JASIGB010000091.1:0-7094 GCA_030045355.1 Bryobacteraceae bacterium | reverse complement strand
CCAATGAGCAGGACAGGGTGCCGGGCGGGCCTTCCGGCCGCTCCATCCATTCCAGGCAGCTTTTCTCGCGCTACTAGCGGTGCAGCGTGGGTTTCTTCGACCGTTACTATCGTCGTCCCCAGCAAGTCGCGCTGCGCCGGCTGAATTTTCAACTGCATCTATGGGCAGGAGTCGTTGTGACACTGTACATGATTGTGATTGGAGTCACTGGGTCGATGCTCGTGTTTCGCCCGGAACTGGAACGGCTCTGCGGGCTCAAGCCCTGGCAGCAGATGTCTACTCAGCCGCCGGCGGCTGATATCGCGACGGTGGTCGACAATCTGAAGGCGGCTTATCCTGACGGCCGTATTGTTTCCGTGGACGCACCTGGCTCTCAGGAAGCGACGTTCGTCGCAGTCGTCACAGGCCGCGGAGGCCGAGCGAAAATAGCATGCGACCCCGCCGATGGCCGTGTACTTGGCGAATCGCCGCAAAAGCGTACTTGGTTGGATATCGTGCAGGAGCTGCACGAAACGCTGCTGATTCATCCCGGCAGCCGCGGACGCTTGTGGAACGGCGTTGGGGCCGTCGCGCTGCTGTTGCTGAACGTGACCGGCATGGTGATCTGGTGGCCGGGCGTCCGGAATTGGAAGCGCGCGCTGCAGGTGGACCTTGCGAGAAGCTGGCGGCGCATCAATTTCGACCTGCACGTCGCGGTGGGTTTCTGGACCCTTCTGCTCACGTCCATCTGGGCCGTGAGCGGAATCTATTTCGGCTGGCCGCGCCAGGCGTTTCTATTTATCGACTCGATTTCACGCGTCGTTTCCGCGCGCCCGCCCGCGATCACGGTGAGTTCCGAGGCCGATGCGCCGGAGCTGGATCTGCGCGCCCTGGTCCAACGCGCCAAGGCGCTCGACCCCGGCACTACATTGGGAGGCGTCGCGTTTCCCTATGGCCGGCGCGCCCCGCTCGCCATTCTGATGCGACGTCGTAACGCTCCCGGTTACGAATACGTGGATACGATGTACTTCAATCCGTACACCGGCGAATACATTTCCACGTGGCGCTACGGGGTGAATCAAAGCCTGGGTGATTGGATCGTCTGGCTGCAGGTCCCGCTGCACTACGGCACGTATTGGGGCTGGGGCGTCAAAATTGTGTGGGCCGCGGCGGGGCTGGCGATTCCGCTGCTCGCCATCACGGGCCTGCTGATGTACTGGAATCGCTCTCTGCGAAAGAAATGGAAAAAGCTTCACAAGCCCCAGCGGGCGTTGGCTGGGCCGCGCGCGTAGACTGGACCGCACTCTCTTTCTGTTACTCGCGGCTTCCCGCGGGCGGGAGCGGTGCCGGAATCGCCGCTCCGTCGGCGCGCGGATCGGAAGCAGCATAATTTACGCCGGTCTTCGAGTTGTGCAGGATCGCCTGGCCGCGGCCCATGGTTTCGACATAGGCACGCCCGATGCGGATCTGGTGGCCGCGTTCGGATAGTTGCTGCAACGTTTGCTCCGGTACGCGCGATTCGATGTAGACGTCGCAGCCGGGCGCCCCGCTCTTGAAGAAGCGCGGCGCCTCCAGGGCTTCTTGCAGCGTCATGCCATAATCCACGAAATTCGAGACAAACTGCGCGTGCGCCATCGGCTGGACTGCACCGCCCATGATGCCGAACCCGATATGCTCGTCGCCCTTTTCCATGAACGCCGGAATGATGGTATGAAACGGGCGCTTACCGCCCGCGAGCACGTTGGGATGCTTGGCATCCAGCGTGAAGCTCGCACCGCGATTTTGGAGCGCAAAGCCCATGCCTTCCACCGTGACCCGCGAGCCGAATGCGGAAAACAGGCTCTGAATCCAGCTTGCGATGTTGCCGTCCTTGTCCACGACAGTCAAGTAAGTTGTGTTGCTGCCGACCGGATCGCCGGCCTTGACGTTGCAATTCGCGCGGTTCGCGTCGATCTCGGCGGCCCGCTTGCGCGCGTATTCTTTCGAGAGCAGCTGTGCTACGGGCGCATCGTGAAAACGCGGATCGGTGACGTTCGCGTGCACGTCGGAATACGCCAGCTTCATGGCCTCAATGCGCTTGTGCAGCTCCGGCGCGCTGAAGGCGCCGAGCGGCGTGGGCGGCACGGTCTCCATGATATTCAGCATCTCGAGCGCAGCCATGCCCTGGCCGTTCGGAGGCAGCTCGTAAACGCGCCACCCGCGATAATCGATCGAAAGGGGCTGCACCCACTCCGGCGAGTATGAAGCCAGATCCTGCGCCGTCATCGTGCCGCCCAGATGTTCGGATGTTTTCAAAATCGCCGATGCGATTTCGCCCTTATAGAAAGCGTCCGGCCCTTGATCGGCGATCAAACGAAACGCATGCGCCATCTCAGGATTCCGAAACACTTGGCCGGGGTGTGGTGGCTTGCCGCCCGCGAGGAACACGCGCTTCGATTCGGGATTCGCCTCCATGCGCTGGACGATTGCGGGATCGCTCCAAACTTCGCTTGCGCCTTCATACACGGGAAAGCCTTGTTCGGCGAACGCAATCGCATCCTGGAACAGATCCTTCCAGGGAAGCTTGCCGAAGCGTTGGTGCATTTGGTACCAGCCCATGACCGCGCCGGGAACCGTCACCGTGTGGATGCCGTCCGCGGGCATGCGGTGAACGTCGTGCTGGGCGAGAAACGCGGGCGTCAGTGCTTTAGGCGACGGCCCGGACGCATTCAGTCCGGTGAGCTTTCCCGTATTCGCGTCCCAAAACATGACGAACAGATCGCCCCCCGGCCCCGTCATCATCGGCTCTGTGACCGCCAGCACCGCGTTGCAGGCGATGGCCGCATCCACGGCCGATCCGCCACGCGCCAGGATCTGCGCCCCGGTTTGCGAAGCCAGTACCTGGCTGGTGGCCGCGATGCCTTGCCGGCTGATGACAATGGAGCGCCCATAGCTGCGGCCCAGCACCTGTGGATACGTAATTCGACTCATGAAGAGGGAGAGCGCCAGAAGGCCGATCAGACGTGTCACGCTGCACTCGCGGCGATCAGCGCTTCGCGAATTGCCGTCCGCCCGCTTGATTCCAGCGTGCGCACAATCAGCCCGGTCATGTTCGCGACGGCGAAGCTCGCGCCGTGCAGGTTGCGATTCACCGGCACTCCGGGAATGGGCCGTGGATAAGGAGAGGCGTGAAACATTCCGTCATGATATCGAAAACCATCGCGCGGGCATGCGGGATCGGCCGCCACGCCGATCACCATCGGCAAACTGCCGGGCAAAGCTTCAGCCGCGCTCACCACCAACAGGTCTTCCAATGGGTCCTGGCCAATCGCGCGCACGAATCGATCGCGATGCGCTGGATTATGAGTGCCGAGGCTCAAATTCACCAGATCCATCGCGTTCCGCCGGCACCACTCAAGGGCACGAATAATTACATCGATGTTCGCCGCGAGCCTTCGATCGAATACTTTCACTGCGTAGAGTTCCGCGTGTGGAGCTTTCTCCCGAATCGCGCCCGCGACAGCCGTGCCGTGCCCCAACCGGTCCACCGCGTCGCCGCCTTCCCCAGTCGCGGTGATTTGCACTGCGCCGGCGATTTGGCCTACGTGCGGATGCGCGGCGTGAATGCCGCTATCGATGATCGCGATTTTCATTCCACCCACATCAGGGAAGCTCGGCGATCCCGCCGTAAGTCACGTCGTTATTCAGGTCCCAGGTCTTTTCGTATTTGAGCGTCGCGGCATCATACACTTCGATGTCGAATCCCGCACCGTAGATGTACAGCTTCTGGCCGTCGCTCGACATTCCGAAGCTGAAGCGCGTCCGGCAGGGCACCTCGGCTCGCTCAGTGACCCGATCGGTGGCCAAATCGAACTTCCAAAACTCGCATCGCTTGTTTTCAGTGCCGCCGCTGGTCACCACCGTGTAGGCCGACTTCTTGTCCGGCGTGACTTGCACTCCCGCCATTCCGGTGGGCGCGGGGCCGATCGGATCGTAGTCCACTTCGCGCGTCGCCAGGTTCAACCGCGCCAGGCCGAAGACGCGATTGTGCACGATCGGGTCCGACGAGTTGAAAATCGAAATGTGCATGCCGGGCTGGCTGAGCAAATCAAGATCGCTTCCCAAGCGGACGTTTTCGAGCGCGCCGAAATCCGGCTCGGCCAGATCCAATTCGTTCACCAGCTTGAAATCCGAGGCATCCAGGATTTTGATCTTCGCCCCGAACTGATAAAGATATTTTCCATCCGGCGAAACCTCGAACGAAAGCCGGTTGTTCTCCTGGTCCTCGGCGGGCATGTCCACGGTCTTCACGATCTTCTCCTGCTCCAGATCGATGACCGTGTACTTGGGAGGCTTCAGCTCAAAGTGTTCGGGCAGTTGGTCGATCTCGCGGGTGACCGTATAAAAGAGCTTGCCATCCGGCGATACCGCTCCGCCGTGGAAGCGGAACTGTTTCGTCGCGGTGTTGAGCACGAAATGATTCACTACCTGGCGCGCCGCAACGTCAATCACCTCGATGCCGTTATGATCGATGGTGGTCACGTAGATCTTCTTGTGGTCCGGCGCGAGGCGGATGGACATGGGCGTGCCGGTTTGAAGCGGAATCCGGTCGACGACCTGGCCTTTGGCTTCATCGAAGACCAGAACGGCGTTGGGATACGCCGGAAGATACAGCGTGCCGGCGCTGGCCGCGCCCGCGAACAAGGCCATCGTATACAACCAAAGAAGCGGCGCTAATCGTTTCATACTTATTGTAAGGTTACGATAAATTGCCGGGTCATCGCACCATGTACTTGGCGACGGCCCTCTGCGCCGGATCGTCGCTAGCCGCAAGCGTTTCGACCACTCCCGCCCGGTCCTCCGGCTTGCGATTCTGATTCAGCTTGAATTTTCCTTCGAGCTTTTCGATCCTGATCTCGAACGCCACGATTTCATTCAGCAGTTTCTGCACCCACGCGGCGCCGGGATCGAAATCCCATGGCCGCTCGAAGGCAGCTTCCTGCTTGGCCGTCAGGTCTTTCAACAGCGCGATCATCGCCTGTTTGTTTCCGATCTTCGGTGCGCCATAAGCGTGCACCACCGTGTAATTCCAGGTCGGCACGTTGTCGGAGTTGACGTACCAGGAAGGCGAAACGTACGTGTGCGGGCCCTGGAAGATAACGAGCGCTCGCGATCCTGACTGCAAATCCTTGAGTTGCGGATTGCGGATCGCGATATGGGCGCGCAGCACGCCGTACGGTCCTGTGCGATCGATAAGAAACGGAATATGCGATGCGGTGAGTTCACCCGCCCCTCCGGTCACCACAGTCGCGAAATTGAACTGCTCCATGAAATCCTGAAGCCGGGGAATGTCGTCTACGGCAAAGGCCTGTGGCACATACATATCTGTTCATTGCAGCACATCAGTGGTTTGCAACATACGTGCAAGGTTAGATAAACTCGCTGCATGGCCGATTCGGCGAAGGAAAATCGCGTCACCCGGCGCGAAGCCGCGCAGTTGTTGGGCGCTGCGGCTGCTTCCCAGCTATTGGCCGGACCCATGCCTGCCGCACAGATGCCGGATATTTGCTTTCTTAGCGCCGTCGAAATGACGCAAATGATTAGCCGTAAGAAGCTGAGCGCGCGCGAAACCATGGACGCTCATTTGAAACAGATCGAACGCGTCAATCCCAAGGTGAACGCCATCGTGACGCTGGTAGCCGAACAGGCCATGGAAAAAGCCGGCCAGGCCGATGAAGCGCAAGCTCGCGGCGCAACGCTCGGGCCGCTGCACGGGCTGCCGATCGCGCACAAGGATCTGGTGGAAACCGCTGGCATCCGCACCACGTACGGCTCGCGAATTTTCAAGGATAATGTGCCCACGCACGACGCGATTCTCGTCGAGCGCATCCGCAACGCGGGGGCGATCTGCCTCGGCAAAACGAACGCGCCCGAGTTCGGCGCCGGATCGCAGACCTTCAACGCCGTCTTCGGCGCGACGAAAAATCCTTTCGATCTGACCAAGACCTGCGGCGGCTCGAGCGGCGGCGCGGCCGTGAGCCTGGCCTGCGGGATGATCCCGATTGCCGACGGCAGCGATAGCGGCGGATCGTTACGCAACCCGGCGGCGTGGTGCAACGTGGTCGGATTCCGCACCGCACCGGGACGCGTGGCGCGCGCCGCAGTGGGCGACGCATGGTCCACCATCGCGGTTTCCGGCCCCCTGGCGCGCAATGTTCCGGATCTCGCGCTGCTGCTGAGCGCGATGGCCGGCCCCGATCCACGCTGCGCCATTTCGATTACCGAGCCAGGATCGCGCTTCGCGGGAAACCTGGAGCGCAACTTCAAAGGCGTACGCGTGGCCTGGTTCAAGGACATGGGCGGTATTCCGTTCGACCCGCGTGTGCTCAGCGCTGTGAACGCGCAGCGCCAGGTTTTCGAAAGCCTGGGCTGCATTGTGGAAGAAGCCGAGCCGGATTGGGCCGGCGCGCTCGAATCCTACGACACGTTGCGCGCCTGGGGCTACGCGTCATCGCAGGCCGAAAACATTCGGCTCCATCGCGACCTGGTGAAGGACACCATCCAGTGGGAGGCCGCACGCGGCTCCAAGCTTACGGGCGCCGACATCGCGCACGCCCACACCCTGCGCAGCAAGGCTTGGGACAATATGCGCATCTTTCAGCAAAAGTACGAGTACTTCGTCGCGCCAACCTCGCAACTGCCGCCGTTCGATGTGACTATGCCGTACCCCACCGAGGTCGCGGGGCTGAAAATGCACACATACATCGAATGGATGAAATCCTGCATGATGATTTCAGCGCTCGAAAATCCCTCGATCTCGATGCCCTGCGGCTTCACGCCGGAGGGACTGCCGGTCGGCTTGCAAATCGTCGGGCGCCATCGCGACGAGTGGAGCGTGCTGCAACTGGCGCAAGCGTTCGAGCAAGCGACGCCCTCCTTGCGCCGCCGGCCGCCCATCGCTTAGGGTCTTTAATCGCGCGACTGTGACATCAGCGCCGCTCCGGTTGCGTCCCCCAGCGGCTCACGCCGGTCGCGGCGCACCCATGCGAAAACCTGATATTTTACGCGGGGTGTTGCAGTCGCCCGCTCCGTGGATGGTGCGATGGAGGTCACCCGGCGGAGTTGTCGAATGGCAA
>JASIGB010000090.1:0-4777 GCA_030045355.1 Bryobacteraceae bacterium | reverse complement strand
ACATAAACCCTCCCCAGTGCCGCATAGTTTTCTTCCGCGTGTCGGCGATGAAACCTGGCGTGGTGCAGCACGAGATCGGGCTCCGGCAATACGTCGTCATCGAGAATGATCACGACGTCTCCGGTGGCCTCACGGATCCCGCGATTACGAGGCGCCGCGGGTCCGCCGGTTGGGTCGAGATAGAAATGTCGCAATTTGCCGGAATATTGTGATTGAGCCTCTGTAAGGATCTGCCCGGTGGCATCGGATGAGCCGTTACTGACGAAGATGACCTCGTAAGTAAATCCGTCGGTCTGCTGCTCCATCAAAGCAGGAATCGTTCTTGCCAGCAGCCCGGATCGGTTAAAAGTCGGAATGACGATCGAGATCTTCATCGTTGTGGCGCTCCGGTTGCCACAGGATCTGCGGCCCAATCACTCGCCTGCGCGGGGGCTGCGGACGGCGTCTGGAGCAAGGTCTTCATTCCGTTCGCCACTACCAGCACTCCCGGAGGGGCGTCCTCCCGCAGCGCAACACTGTAAGCAATTTTGGTGTCGTCGCCCACTCGAACCGCTCCCAGCACAACGGCGTGCCCGCCCACCAAAACGCGATCGCCCAACATCGGCGCTGTGCCCGTTGCCCTCCAAAGGGGGCCCGATGGACAGCAGGTAGCCAGCGAATAAAGGGTGAGGCCGCAACCCGCGCTTCCCCAGAACGTCACGCCGACAGGATGCGGAAGGAAGCAGCCCGGGCCGATGCAGGACTGCGGGGGAAGATTGACCTTGTGGATGTAAGCGTTCACATAGGCCGTCAGCCATGCCATCCGCGGCCAGCCTTTCACCCACAGAAAATGCGCCACGCGGTAGAAAACCAAACACAGCAACTGCGGAGTCAGAAGCGCCCCCAGCCGGGACTTAAGATTGTCGCCGGCCGCCTGATTCTCGGGTGATTTGTTCAGGTACCGGAGAATATCCTGGGAGATACTCGACCCAATAGCGCCGAATTGGCTGTGGCGCCCGTCCGAACACGATGCGCGGGTGGTCATCCGAGGTCCCTTCGTTTCAGAAAGCGCGCGTGCGCGCTCTCCACCACTGCGTCATCGGGCAAATCCTTCACCACCACCGTCAGAGCGCCGATTCGCACACGATTTCCGATATGGATGGGCCCGAGGGCGCCGGCACAAGGCTCGATCAGCACGTCGTCGCCCACTACCGCAAGTCCCGGGCCGGCTCCAATGTCCTCGCGGCGGCCGAGCTCGCTGCCCAGCCCCGACAGCGGCATCATGGTGCAATTGCGCCCCACCTGGGCCATGATCGAGGTGCCAGGCGGATTCAGAATCACCAGCCCCTCTCCCAGATCCGCGGGCGGGCTGATATCGGCGCCGGTGAGTAGTGTGTTGCAGTGCCAGAAGAGGCGGGCGATATATTTATGGCCCGCGCGGTGAAAATGGTGCGAGATCCTGTATAGGAATACGCAAAGGAACGAGGGATGCAAGGACAAAAATGGCGGTGGATTGCCTTCCCCGTCGTCCAGAATTTCAGCCAATCGTTTGCGATCGGCACGGAGCCGGGCGAAGGTCTGCGGCCAGGTGAGGGGGGCTCGCTTCACAATGCGTTCTCCGGCGCAATCAAGGGCGCGGCGGGCGCGCTGGAACGCGCGGAGATTCCTCCTAGCGCGGCGGCCAGCGTGGCGTCCTCCTGGCGGCAGGCCAGATAGTTGGGACCCATGAAATCTTCATCGATCAGTTGATAATCGCGGAAATCGACATAATTCGGATAGATCTTTCCGATCGAATAACCATAGGACGCGAACAGTTCGTAGAAATCGCGCAGCAAAAACCGGCTGATGATATTGACGCGGCCGTATTCGAACTGGATCAGCCGGATCGCCCGGTGCCGCAGCAGGCCGTCAAAGCCGCGAAGCACGTTGTCCTCCATTCCTTCCACGTCGATCTTCAAAAAATCGATGTTGGGGATGCCTTGCGAGGCCGCATAGGCTTCGCCGGTGGTCAGTTCGCCCATGATTTCAGTGGAGGTGAAGGGATGAGGGTACACCAGGCAACTGCTCAGCGAAGGCACGTCGGAATAATGGTGGATTTTCACGGGGCCGGCACGGTCGGAGAGCCCCACGCGTACGCACCGGACATTGGCGAGATGTTTCGTGTTTGCCACGAGCCTGTCGAAGGTGGGAGGAGATACCTCGAAGGCGTGAATCTCCGCACCTGGAATTAAGGCGCCCGCCGCAAGGCTCCAGTCTCCGACGTTCGCTCCCACGTCGAACAGGACAGAAGGACGAAACGCCGCCAGGCGCTGCAAAACCATTCTTTCGCCATTGGTGCACACATCGTAGCTGAGATTTCCGTACCAGGAAAGATAGCGCCGGCATAGGCCCGCGATCTTCCGCACCGGCAAACTTCTGCGGCGCTCGGCCACAAACCGGGCCCAGGGAGACGGAGTCGAGGGTCCGGCAAGAACTTTCGGCGATGAAGTGAAAGCGCTCATTTACCTTCGGCTCAGCTCATCCGGCGCATCTCTCAATCCGGGCCACTCAATTCCAGCCGGCGAGGCGGCGATACATGTCCAGATACGCCGGCTTCACGACCTCCCAATCGAACCTCCGGCGGACGCAGTTGGCGCGCTGGCCGCCCCGAAGCGCGGCATCGCCGGGTTGTTGCTGTAGTTCCGATAAGCGTTCGGCTAAGGCTCCGGGCTGGCTCATGTCAAGCATGCATTCGGGATCCCGAATCAACCACTGGAAATGCGGGGCATTGTGCGTGAGCACCATCACGCCGCTGGAAATAGCCTCAATTACCGCGACGCCGAAAGCTTCAAACAACGCAGCATGCACCATAACATCAGCCAGGTGATACAGCTCAGGCACGTCCGCGGTGGGAACATGCGTAATGCGCTGCTTTGCTCCCAACTTCGCCTGACACCACTCGGCAAGACCAGGCTCTTCGGGATGACCGTCGATCCAGAGCAGAAAATCCCCGCTCAAATGGCTGACCTCGTCGATGATATAGTCCACTCGTTTGTGCAAACGCTTCACGGCGCTCACCACCAGGATGACGAACGTGTTTTCGGAAATTCCATACTTCTTGCGAAGATCGGCGCGACAGGCGGGCTGCGAAAAACGGTTGGTGTGGACGCCGCACGGAACCAGGGTCATGCGGGACTCGGGATAGCCCAGGCGAACGGCCTCCTGAAACGTCACCTCTCCCACATGATGCACGTGCGCGCAGCGCGGATAGGCGTCCAGAGGCATTACGCAGCCCTCGGTAAAAAGCAGGCGCGAATGCGGAAAAAACGTGGGTTGAAGTTTGCCCAGCACCTTGGCGAAGGGCGGATCGATGCTGTGGATGACATCGTAGCGTTGGCGAACCAGATCCGGCAGCACGCTCGCGGCGAATGCCAGGCAATCGCGTTTATAATCGCGGTACTCGCCCTTGCCCGCCAGCCGTCCGAGCGGAAGGGCGCGTGCCGCGGTGGTAGCGGATTCGAGGATGGGCGGAATCTTCTCGCCGGCTGCGCACTCCCCACGCGCTTTATACAGCGTGACATCCAAATCATCTCGGATGACCGCGAACAGATCGCTGAATGTGCGCTCAAAACCGCGCCGAATTCTGCCCAGCTCCACTGCCACCAACGCAATCCTCGGACTCAAGCTCATGCGGGTTTGCCCTTCAACAGTGGAGCTAGGTCCGCGAATGTTAATGTACGCGTCGCAAAGACAAAAGCAATGTAGATACCGGGCGCCAGCAGCGCGGCAAAGATGTTGCCGGAGGATATCAGAAATGCAGCCACGCCCGCGGACAACAGCATCCCGAACGCGGCGCGCCCAACCAGGTTCCAGCGGAAGCGATAGTGCGTCAGCCGCTGGACCAAATAGAGGGCTGGCAACGTTGCAAAAAGCGTTTCTACTACCAGAGCCGCCACGGCCACGCCGATATACCCGAAGCGGTGGGCGACGGCCGCAATCGCCGCCAGCTTCACGGCGAGCGCCACCGCGATGAATCGCAGCGCGTACTTTTGCGCTTTCACGATGTACATGATGGGTCCGATAGTTCCCGTAATCGCTTTGATCAGCGCCAGTAGAGCGAGAATGCGCAGCGCCGGAGCGCCGGCGACCAGCTTATGGCCAAGCAGGCCCATATAAAAAACCGCGCCGGCCAGCAGTGAACTCAGTGGCACGCCGGCCAATAGCAATACCGTATCCAGCGCACGCTGGCAGGATCGCTCGAATTGATTCCTATAGTTCGGCCAATAGGACGCAATCAGGGGATAGAAGGTGGATCCAACCGCGGATAACGCCATGAGCGTCGGCCAAACCAGCCGTTGGGCGGCTGAATAGAACGCAACCTCCGTGAAGTTCCCGAGCTTGGAAAGCAGCAACACGTCCATGGTTTCGTAGCCGCCCACGAGAAAACCCACGGCGCCGATCGCCAGCGACGACCGGAACATGAATGTGACATCGTGCCACCGGACTCCGGCCACGCTGAAAGCAAAGTTCCGCCGGCCAAGTATGACGCAACCGGCCAGGAACACGCCGCGGCTGATGACATGGCAGACAATAAGGGCTACCAGCCCCCCTCCCGCCCGGCACACCAGCGCGACCAGCGGGATCATCGCCAGCACGGAGACACATTCCGAGATGGACTCCTTCTCCATCGTTAGCGTCGCCTTAAAGATGGCGCGGTAAACCAGAACGCCAGCCAAGAAGAGGACATTGGCCCCGCCCACCAGTCCCGCGATCAGCACGTGTGAGGGATATTGCAAGGCGAAAATCAAGCCTGAGAGCA
>JASIGB010000089.1:0-6014 GCA_030045355.1 Bryobacteraceae bacterium | reverse complement strand
AACATTAATGAAAACCCGGATTCCGGCCACGGCGGCTGTCGCCATTTCGATGGCGGTGGCCGCGATGGCCCCGCCCAGCATGCGGGCCGCGATCAAGGATCCGGTCAAGACGCAAGACGGTTCGATATCCGGCATGACGCTCCCCTCCGGGGTGCGACAGTTCCTAGGGATTCCGTACGCCGCGCCGCCAGTGGGCGAGCTGCGCTGGAAAATGCCGCAGCCGGCGGCTAGGTGGGAAGGCGTTCGCAAAGCCGATGCGTTCGGCGACGTCTGCGTACAGCGTCCGGCGCCCAAGCGCATCCCGAACAACGTCGCGACGGATCTGCCCGATTCGCCCAAGATGAGCGAGGATTGCCTGTACCTGAACGTGTGGACGGACGCGAAGAATGCGAGCGCACACCTGCCGGTGATGGTGTGGATTTATGGCGGCGCATACACCGAAGGCGCCGGCTCCAGCCCGCATAATAACGGCCAATTCCTGGCGAAAAAGGGCGTGGTCGTGGTGACGTTCAATTACCGGCTGGGGCCCTTTGGGTTTTTTTCGCATCCCGAATTGACCAAGGAGTCCGGGCACGATGCGTCAGGCAATCAGGCGCTAGGCGACTCGATCGCCGTGCTGCACTGGGTGCAGGACAATATCGGCGCCTTCGGCGGCGATCCGAACAGCGTCACGATTTTCGGGCAGTCCGCCGGCGCCTGCATGGTGGCCGCGCTGGTGGGATCGCCCGTGGCTAAGGGGCTGTTCGAGAGGGCGATTTCGCAAAGCGGGCAGTGGATGGGGCTGGGCTTGGCTCCCATGATGGGGCTGGCGCGGGCGGAGACGTTCGCCTCACTGCCTCCAGGGCCGTTCCGGCCGCCGGCTGCCAGGGACGAGCCGACACGGCCGCTTCCCTCGCTCGCTGAGCTGCGCAGCCGGTCCACCGAGGACGTGATGAAGACCGTGCGCGGCGCGGGCATGATCATCGACGGTTGGATTGTGCCGGAAGATCTTTCGGTCACCTTCGAGGAAGGCAAACAGAATCCGGTGGATGTTCTGGTGGGATCGAACAAGGACGAGCATTTGGCTATGGGCGGCAACGTGAAGTTCCGCGACACGCTGATGTGGTCCATGCGGCTGTTCGCCGAGCGCCAAACCGCCATCGGCAAGCGCGCTTATTGGTATTACTTCACGCATGAGCCGCCGACCATTCCCGGCGAAAAAGTGTTGAAAGCCACGCACGCCGCGGAAATTCCTTACGTGTTCGACAATTTGAGCGCGCCGCGATCGATTCCCGACACCAGCTCGCCCGAGCTGGCTTCGGCTTCGCCGAAAGACCGCGCGATGGCCGAGATGATTTCGTCGTATTGGGTGAATTTCGCCAAGAAGGGCGATCCGAACGGCAAAGGGCTTCCCGAATGGGCGGCGTTCAAGAACGCCGAGATGGGGCCGCACATTCTGGGCGAAGTCAACGAGAGTCCCAGCCCGGACACGTTGAATGCCTACGACACACAATATAAGGATCTGCTCGCCAAACTGACGGCGAAGTGAAGTTGGAAGCATGCCTGAGCAGTGGCTCCGGCTGTTCGGCGCGCTGGCGCTGGCTGGAGCCGTGTTCGCCGCGCGGGCACAGGACTCGTCTTCGGCCGATCTGCCGCCCGGTGTCCTCCTTCTTTCGCGCGTAGAACATCACATCCAGGACGAATACCAGCGGCTGGCCGCGGTGAGTTGTCTCGAAACAGCGCAACGCCAGATGCAGCGGCCCAACGGTAGGATGCAGCCTCTCGATACCGTTCGTCTGGAGGTTCTCACCAACGGCGACCGCGAATTCTTCGCCTCGCCCGGGGACCGCAAGTTTTCCGAGCAGCAGCCGGTGAGCTACATTGGCAGCGGCATGGTCGGTAACGGGCTCTTCGGGACATACCTGAAGAACATTCTGCTGAACGGCTATGCCACTACCAAGTACAAAGGCGAAGAAGATTTGGACGGCGGCAAGCGGGCGCGCTACGATTACCAGCTCGCCCCGGTGTTCAGCGGCCAGTCCATCCACATTCCGGAGGGATCGGGTGACGTGGGCCTCCATGGATCTTTTTGGGTGGATCCAGCTACGTACGACGTCGTGCGCGTGGATTTGAACGCCGACCACATTCCTCCCACGCTCCCGATCTCAGAACTCGTCACCAGCATTCGTTACGCGCGCACGATTCTCGGCGGCCGTTTGGAGGTTCTGTTGCCGGAGAGTGCCGACGTGCGCATGGTCAAGAATTCAGGCGAGATCAGCGTGAACCAGATTCAGTTTACGCAGTGCCAGGTTTTCGGCGCCGAGAGCAAGATCGACTTTGGCGTGGACGCGAATCAGCCGGCGCGTTTCGGCGCCATCACGCTCGACGACTCGCTGCGGCCTCTTCCGGCCGGATTGCGGATCGCGGTGAAACTGAAGACGCCGATTTCGGATGAGACCACAGTGGGAACGCTGATCGACGGCGTGGTTGCCGGCGACGTGAAGGACAAGCACTTGCTGGTGATTCCGGCTGGCTCGCCGGTACGCGGTCGCGTCCGGAGGCTGGAACACTATAGCGACCCGGTGCACTTTTTCGTGATCGGGCTGGAATTCACGGAAGTGGAAGTCGAGGGAGTACGGCACATCTTTTACGCGGACCTGGCTCACATCGATTCGGCTCCGGGCGTCGAGTTGACGCTGGCCACCGTAACCCTGTCGACACGGGAGAGAATTACTACCCATAATCTGCCGGGAGTCGCGACGTTTTTTCTTGAAGGCGACAGGCTGGAATTGCCCCAGGATTTCGGCACGGTTTGGAAAACGCGCCCGTGGAAACCGTAGACGCCGCACACAAGCTCTGGCAGGCGCCGCGCCAAGCCGGCACTTTTTGCGCAGCTCGGAAAAAATGTTGTGCTGAGTGATATGCTATTTGGCGGAAACCCTTCTCATGCGAATCTGCTTTACACCTTCTCTCTATGGAGCGGCCCTGTGCGCCGCCGCATTTCTTTCCGTAATTCCGGCGATGGGACAAACCGCGAGCACGCGCATCCCGCGCTTGCCCAACGGCAAGCCGAATTTGACCGGCCTGTGGCAAGCCATGGGCACCGCCGATTGGGACATCGAACCCCATAGCGCCGCGGCCGGGCCGGATTACCGGTTGGGCGCACTGGGCGCCGAGCCGCCGGGAACGGGAATCGTGGAAGGCGGCGAAATTCCCTATACGCCGGCCGCGCTCGAACAGAAAAAGAAGAATTTCGAGAGCCGTATGAAGGACGATCCGGAGGTGAAGTGCTATATGCCCGGAATCCCGCGCGCCACATACCTGCCGTATCCGTTCGAGATCATCCAGTCGAACCGGGACATCCTGTTTGCCTACGAATACGCGACCACCAACCGGCTGGTCAATATGGGTAAGCCCGAGGAAGCCGCCACCGACACTTGGATGGGCACTTCGAACGGCCATTGGGACAAGGACACCCTGGTGGTGGATGTGACGGGCTTTAACGGAAAGCCCTGGCTGGACCGGGCAGGCGACTTCACAAGCGACGGCCTGCACGTCGTGGAACGCTATACCATGCTGGACCCTTACACGATCGATTACGAGGCCACTATCGAAGATCCCCAGACCTACACCAAGCCCTGGAAGATCCATACCTACCTGTACAAGAATCGCGATAAGAGCGCGCGGTTGCTGGAGTTCAAGTGCGTGGAGTTTGCCGAGCAGTTGCTCTACGGAGACCTGGCCCGAAAACCGGCGCCGGGAGAGCAAAAGACCGAAGAAAAGTAAGTAACATGGAGTAAGTAACCAGAACAGCGAGAAAATCGCCCAGAAGGAAGGAGAATTCCATGAACCAGCGAACTTTCCTTGTACGCAAAGGCCTCGTCACTAGCGCGGGAGCGGCCATGCTCGCGGCGCTGGTAGCCGTGGGGCCGGCCGCCGCACAAAGCACGGCGCCGAGCACTTCGGCGGCGGCTAAGCCGGCGTCGTCAGCGACAACTAAGGCGGCCAAGGATAGCTCGGACCGTCCTTTTGTCGCTCCCAAGACGCCCTGGGGTACGCCAGATTTGCAAGGTACCTGGACCAGCGACGATACCTGGGGCGTGCCGTTCGAGCGTCCCAAGAATTTCGGGACGCGCGCCACGCTGACCGAAGACGAGCTGAAGGATCGCGAGAAGCGGGTGGTGCAGTCGGAAGAGTTCATCGATACCGGTGGTCCCAACGCGCATTCGCCGGCTGTGGCGGAGATCGAAGCGAAAGAGAAAGGCGAGAAACCGAATACGGCACCCCGCGGGCGCTACGGCAGCGGCGTGGACGCGGCTCCAGTTCCCGGACATTGGGGCGAGTTCGCGCGCCGGGCATCGCATCAGACGTCTCAGATCGTGGATCCTCCCGACGGCCGCCTTCCTCCCTTGACGCCGGAAGCGCAAAAGCTGCTGGACGCCAAGATGAAATTGCGCCGGGAACAGATCCCCGGATCCTGGCTGAACTGGAGCGATTACGACCGCTGCATCACGCGCGGCGTGGCCGGGTCAATCCTTCCCGTGATCTACGGCAACGGGCTGGAGATCGTGCAATCGCCCGGATACGTGGCTATTCGCTATGAGATGGTGCACGACGTCCGCATCATTCCGACCGACGGGCGTCCCCACATTAACGCAGACATTAAGTCCTATATGGGCGATCCAGTCGGCCACTGGGAAGGGAATACGCTGGTGGTGGAAACCACCAACCTAAAGGGCGATACGCTCTCGATCGGAGCCAACGGCGACATGGGCGCTCCCTACAGCGACGAGATGAAAATCACCGAGCGGTTCACGCGCGTGGGGCCGAACCGGATCGATTACCGCATGACGGTGAACGATCCCAAAACGTATACCGCGCCCTTTACGATCGCGTTTCCCATCACGCACGAGCCGGGCTATCAGCTTTTCGAGTATGCCTGCCACGAAGGCAACATGGCGATGCATAATATGCTGAGTGCCGCGCGCATGGAAGACAAGAAGAAAGCCGCCGAGGAAGCCGGCAAGTAGTCCGTTGCAGGAGAATTAGGAGAGACTTTTACCATGAGGAACAAGCTTTTAATTGCGGCGGCGGGACTGGGGATGCTGTTCGCCGCGCCGCCCACCTGGGCCCACCATGCGTTCGCCGCGGAGTTCGACGTAAATAAGCCGCTGGTGTTGAAGGGCACGGTGACCAAGATGGAGTGGATCAATCCGCACGCCTGGATTCACCTGGACGTGAAGAACGCCGACGGAACCACGACGGAATGGATGGTGGAGGCCGGCGCTCCCAACGGGCTGCTGCGCCGCGGCTTCAACAAGCATTCGCTGCCGCCGGGGACGGAGATCGTAGTGGAAGGCTGGCAGGCCAAAGACCAGTCGAACCGTATGATCGGCAGCAACATCACCTATCCGGATGGCCGCAAGCTGTTCATCGGATCGCCGGGAACGGGCGCGCCGACGGACAAGGATGCGCCGCCGGACGCGAAGTGAGCTTCGCGAATACCAGCAATACAAGGGAGACGAGGAATACAAGAGCCTGAGTGCGCGAGAATACGGAAATGCGCGCATGGTTCATGGATTCCTACAATGGGGTCGGGAATTTGCGATTGGGCGAGGGGCCCGATCCACAGCCCGGCCCCAATGACGTTTTGATTCGTTTGCGATTTGCGGCGCTGAATCCAGCGGACGCATTTCTCGCGCAGGCCATGTATCCCGCCAAGCCTGCGCTGCCACATATTCTGGGACGCGACGGCGTGGGCGAAGTCGTCGCCGTGGGTTCAGCCATCTCCAACATCAAGACCGGCGAGACCGTCGGCATCCTGCGATGCGAGGTGGGCGTCGAGGTGTGGGGCACGCTGGCCGAGAAGGTGGTTGCGCCCGCCGCGAGCGTCGCGCCACCGCCCGCCGGCTGGAGCCTGGAGCAGACCGCAGCCGCTCCGCTGGTCTATCTGACGGCCTGGCAGGCGCTGACGCAATGGAGCGACCCGCCAGTTCCAGTTCCCGCAGGCTCGGTGCTCCTGGTGACCGGCGCTT
>JASIGB010001001.1:0-3815 GCA_030045355.1 Bryobacteraceae bacterium | reverse complement strand
CATGCGAATCCTGATTGCCGAGTCCCTGGCTCCCGCGGCCGTGAAGTTGCTGCAGCAACAGCCGGGATGGGAAGTGGTTGTTTCGAATTCGAAGGAATTTACGCAGCATCTGGCGGACGCCGATGCGCTGATCGTGCGCAGCGCGGTGACGGTGGACAAATCCGTGCTGGACGCCGCGCCTAAATTGCGCGTGATCGGGCGCGCGGGCGTGGGCGTGGACAACGTCGATCTGCCGGCGGCCACCGCGGCGGGCGTGCTGGTGATGAACACACCGGGCGGCAACGCGGTTTCGGTGGCCGAGCACACGTTGGCCCTGATGTTGTCGCTCGCGCGCTCTATTCCGAACGCCAGTGCGTCGGTGAAGGCGGGGAAATGGGAGAAGCGTAAGTTCCTAGGCACGGAGTTGCGCGCGAAGACACTGGGGGTGATCGGGCTGGGGAGCATCGGCCGCGAGGTGGTGAAGCGCGCCGCGGCCTTCGAGATGCACGTGATCGCCCACGATCCCTACGTGCACTCGCAAACCGCCAAGGACGTCGGGGTGGCGCTGGTGGAGCTCGCCGAGCTGTTCGCGCAGAGCGATTACATCACGTTGCACACCGCGCTCACGCCCGAATCGTTCCGCCTGCTTTCCCGCGATGCCTTCGCCAAGATGAAGCGAGGCGTGCGGATTGTCAACTGCGCGCGAGGCGAGCTGATCGATCAGGAAGCGCTGCGGGAGGCACTGGCTTCCGGACAGGTGGGCGGCGCGGCGCTCGACGTATTTGAAACCGAACCTCCCTCGCCGAGCGATCCGCTGTTCGCCATCGAGAGCGTGGTGGCGACCCCGCACATCGGCGGGTCGACCGAAGAGGCGCAGGAAACAGTGGGAGTGCGTATCGCCGAGCAGATTGTGGAGTATCTGGAGCGCGGGGCGGCGCTGCACGCGGTGAATCTGCCCGCGCTCACGCCCGAGCAGTATAAGACTCTGGGACCGTATGGCACGCTGGCGGAGCGGCTGGGCCGCTTCGCTTCGTATATTTCGACCGGCAATCCCAAGGCGGTGCGGTTAGTGTATTTCGGAAAAATCGCCGAATTCAACACGCACCTAGTGCGCAACGCGGGGCTGGCCGGGGTGCTGCAGCGGTCGCTCGCGCGCAATGCGAATTCGATCAACGCCATGCAAATCGCCGGCGACCGCGGCCTGACGGTGGCCGAGCGGCACGAGAAACGCGCGTCGCACATCGATTCGGTGCGGCTGGACCTGGAGACCGATACGGGCATCACGGCGGTGGAAGGCGCGGTGGTGATGGACGAGCCGCGGCTGATCCGCATCGACGGTACGCACTGCGAGGCGACGCTCGAAGGCCACCTGACGTACGTGGTGAGCAAAGATATGCCCGGCGTGATCGGATATGTAGGGGACGTTTTCGGCAAGAACGGCGTGAACATCGCGACGTTCTCGCTCGGACGGAAGGAAGCGCTCACCGAAGCGGTTTCGGTAATTCAGACCGATCAGCCGGTGGAAGACCACGTGGTGGCGGAGCTGCTGAAGAATCCGGCGGTGCGGATTGCGCGGCCGGTGCGGTTGAACGGATAGGCGCAGCCGTGCTCGGAATCTCCACCCGGTCGCTTCGGCGTGTCCTGTTTCCGGGTGCGTTCCTCGCGTTCTTTGCGTGCATGACACTTTCGGCGGCAATTTTTTATCGAGGCCGGCCGTTCGATGTGAAGACCGCAATCCTTTCCGACTTGGAATCACCCGATGACAATCCGCGCGGCTATGGCATATCAGCCGCGGGAACGGCTATCGCCGCGATTCTGCTGGCGCCCGCCGTTAGGGCGTTCTTTGACCGGCTGCGCTCCAGGCGCCCCGGGCTGGCCTGGGCCGGCGGAATTCTATTCGCTATCGGGCTTTCCTCCGCGCTTGCCATTGGAATTCTGGCGCCCTTCACACACGGCTACAGCGCGCTGCATGTTCAACTGGCGGAGGCGGCCTTCCTCGGCATTTGCGGCGGCACGCTGCTCCATCTGATCGCCGCGCGCGCCTCGTGGATGGTGTTGATCTTGCAGGCTGTCGTTCTGCTGATTCTCGTGGTGCTGTGCTATGGTCCGGTGCAATTCGATAATGATCACCTGTTCACTGGCTTGGCCTTCTGGGAATGGCTGCTGTGCGCCGATTGCGTGGTTGGTCTGTGGGCGTTGGCGCGAGCGGTGGCGGGGGGAAGAACGCGAGGGAGTTGACGCTGCAGGCTAAACCTGCGGCTCGGCAATGCGCTCGGCGGCCAATTCCGCCGCGGCTCCGTTATTGAAAACCGCCGCGGCGCTGGAATTCCGCAGCACCGCTTCCAGCAGCGCGCGGGTGTCGTCCGAGCGCGGATCGCGGAACATTTGCGCCGTAGGTCCCGATTCGACGATGCGGCCGCGCTGCAAAATCGCGATGCGCGAGCACAGCGACGCGACCGCCAGCAGATCGTGCGAGACGAACAGCATCGCCATGTTGAGCTCGCGATTGAGCGAGCGGAACAGATCCAGGATTTCACTTTGCGTGATTGCGTCGAGCGCGCTGGTGGGCTCGTCGGCGATCAGCAGCTTCGGCTTGTGCAGCACGGCCATGGCGATCAGGACGCGCTGGGCTTGTCCGACGCTCAACTGGCGCGGATAGCGCTTGAGGAAGGATTCTTCCGCCGGCAGGCTCACGCGCTCGAACAGCTCGAACGCCCGCTCCTTCCAGTGCTTCGCCTCCGCGCCGGGTGCGTGCGCGCGCCAGGCTTCGGCGATCTGCGTGCCAACGCGCAGCGCCGGGTTGAGAGAAGCGAGCGGGCTTTGCAACACCAGCGCGATTTCGCGCCCGCGAATCCGCCGCATGTCGCTTGCTCGCAAGCCGAGCAGATCGCGCCCGGCGAAGCGAATTTCGCCCGAGATTCGCGCCCCTTTGTGATCGAGCAGGCGCATCAAGGCGAGCGAGATAGTGCTCTTGCCCGATCCACTTTCGCCCACCAGACCCAAGATTTCGCCCTCGCCGATCGCGAACTCGACGCCAGCGAGCGCGCCGGGCTTGTTCGGGTAATCAACCGAGAGGCGGACTTCGAGAAAGTTCATTACCGGCGGCTCACCAGATTGGCGTTCACTTGCAAGCGCTCGGCGTTCCAGTAAGCTTGCGGGAAAATGACGGCGGGCGCGGCGTTCTTGAGAGTGGACGAAACGGCCGCGAGCGCATTGGGGTTCACGAGAAAAATGATGGGCGCCTGGTCATAGGCGATCTGCTGCACGCGGTCAAAGTACACTTTGCGCTTCTTCGTGTCCTGCGAGGCGTTTTGGGCCTGCATGAGTTGGTCGATCTCGGCTTCCCAGGCGGTCGCGGGTGATTTCTCGGTTGGGTTCCATTGATGATTGGCGGCCGAGCTCATCCAGATATTCATTTGAGAACTGGGATCGAGATCGCCGTTGGTGAAGTTCATCAGAACGCCTTCGTAATTGAACGTGCGGCTGATGCGCTCGATGAGGGAAGGAAAATCGAGAGTCACCACGTTGAGCTGGATGCCCAAGCGCGCCAGGTCCTGCTGGATCATGGCCAGCATCCGCTCGTGCAGCTTATTGCCCGCGTTGGTGATGATCGAAAATTCGACTTTGTTGCCGGAGCTGTCGACGAGCGCGCTGCCCGCGCGATGGAAGCCCGCGCGCTGGAGGATCGCGAGCGCGGCAGTGTCGGATCCCGAAGCGGGATGGAGCGCCGGGTTCACCCAGAAGCGGTTCGCCACCGAGACCGGACCGGCCGCGGGATGGGCGTGGCCATGGTAAACGATGCGCACGATGTCGTCGCGGCGGATGGCTTCGGAAAT
>JASIGB010001000.1:0-11375 GCA_030045355.1 Bryobacteraceae bacterium | reverse complement strand
GGCGATACGGCGGGCGGTGTGCTCACCGATCGACTGCTGCGGAAGACGGGAAGTGTACTGCTAGCTCGTCGATCGGTAATCGTTATTGGATTTGTTGGCGCGCTGGTGTGGCTTGTTCCGGTGGTCCTGATGCACAATCTGGCGATGGCAGCGGTTGGGCTGTCACTGGCGTTTTTTTTCGCCGAGCTCATCGTCGCGCCGATCTGGGCCGTGCCCATGGACATCGCTCCGCGCTACGCAGGCTCCGCCGGCGGGATGATGAACTTCGGGTTCGCCCTAGCAGGCTTGGTCTCGCCCTCCAGTTTTGGTTATCTGGTCGACCGAACGGGCAGTTGGGCTTTCCCGTTTCTGTGCTCAATGTTGTTACTCCTGGTAGGAGCGGTGCTGGGGTGGCGTCTACGGCCGGACCTTCCTTTCATCAGAAATGGCGACCACTAGCAGCGTTGCAGGGCTACGCTGGCTTGTGGCTCCGTACGAATCCCATCTGAAACACATGAGGTTGAACAGCCGGATCACTTTCTCCAGAACGCTTCTGCTCTGCGTGCAAGTCTCGGCCCGAGTGCCCTGGAACTCGGATCAGCGCGACGGCAACTTGAACACCCACAGCGTCGTGCCCCCCGCGGGGTTGTCGATCTCAGGGGTCAAACTGGAATGCGCGGAGCTTAGGAAACCGCTACCCGCTACCACCGCGACATACTGCTCGCCCTGAACACTATAGGTCACAGGCGACGAATTGGGGGCCGCATTGAGCAGAGTCTGCCAAAGGAGCTTACCGGTTGCGGCGTCATAGGCACTGAAGAAGCGGTCTTGTGCCCCTACGAAGACAAGCCCGCCTGCGGTCGCCAGCAAGGAACTGACCAAGGGCGCGCGCTGCCGGTGAATCCATAACACCTTGCCGGTCGCCAGATTGATCGCTTCGAGGCGGCCGAATTTACCATCGCCATCCGGGCGCGGCCGCTGGGCAAAATGAATATCATCGCCGCCCGCCGCGATTTGCGCCGCGCTTCGCGGCGTCCAGCTATAATCGGCACACGTTTCTATCAGCGGAACATAAAGGATATAACTCGCGGGGTCGAAAGCCGTGGTCAGCCAGTTTCGCGCGCCGTTCGCGTCGGGACACAACAGCTTGGTCTTGCCTGGCTCGGGTTCCAGCGCCGGATTGGTGGTCTCCTCTCCTGTCCCTGGATCGATCGCGGTCACAATGTTTTGCAGGCCTAGGTCGCGCGAAAACACGTGCTTACCGGTGGCGCGGTCCATAGCGTCGAAAATCGCTGTCTTGCCTCCCGTAACCACCAGCTCGGTCGGCTTGCCGTTCACCGGCATGGTGAGCAGCGACTGCTCGAATACCCAGTCCAGATCCCATACATCGCGCTTCATGTGCTGGGAATGCCAGACCAGCTTTCCCGTCTCGGGGTCGAGCGCTAGAGTGGAATCGGTATAGAGCGCGTCCCTGGACTCGCCAATGCGCGGCTGAGGCAGCATCAAGGTGCCGACGTCATAGGTGTTGCCGGTGCCGAAATAGACCAGGTTTCGCACGGGATCGTAACTACCCGAGGTCCAGACGCCACCGCCAAAGCGCTGTTCAAAGGGCGCGCCGTTCCAGCTATCGCCGCCTGGCTCGCCGGGCTTGGCGATAGTATTGAAACGCCACGCTTCTTTTCCAGTCGCCGCGTCCAGCCCGACAATGTAGTTGCCGCCCCCGGTGTTGATGCCCAGGCTCGTGCCGATCATCACCTTGCCTTTGGCGACGACTGGGCCTCCGGTCAAGCTAAAAGGAGCTCTGCCTGCCTCATCCATATGCATCACCGCTTGATCCCAGACCAACTTGCCGGTCTTGGTCTCTAACGCGATCACATGTCCGTCCGGCGTGGGGGCATACAGCAAGTCGCCATAGATGGCGAGGTTCTTCATCCGCGACTGCTGGCCGTTGTGCAGCCTTTCGGGCAGTGACCGAGTATATTGCCAGAGCACTTCGCCTGTGGCGCCGTCGAGCGCCTGGATGCTGGCCCCGCTTTCCACAAACACGATTCCGTCATGCACCAGTGGTGTCATCTCGTTGCCGCTGACCGGCAGGGCCAGGGTCCAGGCGATCCCGAGATCATGGACGTTGGCCTTACCAATCTTCTTGAGAGGGCTGAAGGCGAGATTTTGATAGCTGCCCCGCCACACCAACCAGTCGCCGCCGGGGGGATGCTCCAGCATCCCTTCGGTAACCGGCGTCAGGCCATCGAGCAGTTTCTTGCGGGCCGCCATCACAGATTGGTACGTCGCGTCCTTATTGGAAGTGCGGGCGGTAATATCGGCCTGCGTCCGCGCTGGAGCCAACTCCTTGTCGCCTGGAACAACACCGTTGGCGCGAAGGATATAAGCCTCCACGTCGCTATAGGTGCGGTCACTGAGCCCGGCCGGCGCCGCCGGCGGCATCTTGGTCGCGATATAAGTGAACAGCGCGTTCGCGGACTGGCTCGCCCAGTGCATCTTGAAAGCGGAGCCGCGAAGCGGCGGGCCGAACTCGCCATTATCGAGATTCGTGCCATGACAGCTGCCGCAATTGCTGTCGTAGACCACCTTGCCGCGGCTCGCCTGCTCTGCCGTCAAGCTCACCGCCGGGCTGCTCGTAAAAAAGCTCTGATCCTGCGCCTGTACACCAAATACAGTCAAACACGACGCCGCACCAACCAAAACACCAACCCGACGCAATGGATTACGCCCATTCATCATCGTTCCTCCAGCTTAGTCTGCCGATAACCGACAGCGGCATCGTTAGTCGATTCTATCCCACGTTATCCGGTCGCGGGAGATTGGGAATGGGCCACGATTCAAGGAAAGGTGTTTCGGATTCCGGTATGGGGAAGAAGTTCCGTCGCGGGAGATTGCGAGCAGAAATGCACTGCCTGATCAAGGGCCTTGCGAGACGTTGTCTGGCGCCGTCGTTGGCACAGTTATTTTGCGCCATGCCGAAAACAGCGGTCTCAACAACCAGATGTGGGCGACGATTGTGGACCGCGACGGCATCGTCCGCGCAGTGGCGTTTTCGGGCGTAATTCGCGGCGCGCAATGGCCCGGAAGCCGAGTCATTTCAGCACAGAAAGCGAACACGGCTAAACGTGTTCGATGGCGGCTTGGCGCTGTATGGGCCGGGTAAGGTACTTGTCGGTGGAGTGGGTGTGAGCGGCGATACCTCGTGCACGGACCACGAGATCGCGTGGCGTGTACGGCACAATCTGGGCCTGGATCAGCGTGGGCGGTGTTTCGGGTGACGCCGCGCATCCAGGGAACATCATCTACGACATCACTGCAAATCCGGATGGCGGCAGAGGGATCAGCAAGGGTGGTTTCGGACATCCGACCTGCCTTAACTACAATTCCAACCCTGCGAGCCTGCCGGTTGTGCAACCTTAAGCTGGATCGGCGAATGAGGCTGGCGGCGCTCGATGACTACCGTCAGCCTGGCTGTACGGTATATCCCCAGGCGGCAACACGCTAACGGCACGTCCGGTATGGGAGGAGCGAGCTAACTCCCGCTCAAAGGCTTTGACCTTGGAATGGACATCACCAAAATGCTCGGCGAACTGCGGGCGCAGCGGGAGAACATCGAACAGGCCATCCAGACCTTGAGCGCCTGGCGTCAGGACGCGGCAAACGGCGGGCACGGCCAAGCCTTACCAGGCTGCTGGGCCGGACAGTTAGTAGCGGAAAGGCGCGCCCGGAGTAGGTGGCCCGCCAATCAGGCCACCGGCCCATGCGTTATACTTCCACTCGACACGAATGAGACGCGGCGAATATGGCTACGATGCGCCTTACGCTCTGGTGATCTTCGGAGTGCTGGCGCTTGTCTGTGGAATCGATGCGGCGATTACTTGGTCACGGCAGGCGAGTCAAGCTTTGCCGGTCACGCTTTGTTTTGTTTGGTTCTTGCTGAGCACGGCCAATTTCTTCAACACCACTAGGCGCGGCAAATTCGTCGAATGGGAGCGTATTCTGAACCGGCTTCACTTGCGCGGCGATGAGATGGTGCTCGATATGGGTTGTGGCCGGGGCGCGGTGCTGACCGCCGTCGCTCGCCGATTGACGACCGGCCGCGCGATAGGCATCGATATCTGGAGTACGAAAGATCAATCCGGCAACGCGCAAGAAGTCACGCTGCGCAACGCCTCACTGGAAGGCGTGAGCGATCGAGTATACGTGGAAACGGCTGACATGCGGGCGCTGCCGTATCCGGATGCGACTTTCGATCTGGTGGTTTCGAGCCTCGCGATACATAACATCCCATCGAATTCAGATCGTAGGCAGGCCGTCGGCGAAGGTTTCCGGGTCTTGAGACCAGGCGGCAGGATCGTAATCGCTGACATCCGTGCCACCGCGACTTATGCGGACGCCTTGCGGACGCTCGGAGCTTCGAACGTGGAACGCCGTCGGCTTGGGTGGAGATTCTGGTGGGGAAATCCGTTCGCCGCCACGACGCTACTGACTGCCACGAAATCTGAGGTCCGACAACCGTAGATTTCGAAGGAAGCTGTTTTCGATGCCTTGCGCTAAGATGTGGGTGCGCATGTCGGTAGCGCCAAACAACGGAACCAACGGGCGGAACCACCGCGGGGCCCGGGCGTGGAGCGGTCCCCGTTGAGGTCTCAGCGACCCATGGCGAAGTCCGCGGTGACTATTTCCTCTGTGCGGCCTTCTCCTTGGCGCGCGCACCGGACAAAATTCCAACTAGACCATAGTTGCCCTCGTGGCACGCGTATTCGAACACTCGATTATCACTCTTCTCCATCGGGAACTCGATCGTCCAGGGCTGCGTGTAGACAGTGGGGTCCACGACGGTGGCGCGATAGGTAATTGTGCTCGGACCCGTGCGCGTCAAGCGTTCGGTGACACGCAAGTTTTCATCACTCATTCCGTCATATTGGACGCCAAAGCGGCTCTGGTCACTAGCACGGAAGTTAGTGGTTTCGATCACAAGCGTTTCACCTTCCCAACGGCCCACCGAATCGCCTTGCCATTGCCTGATGTTGTCTGGCAGGTGCGGCCGGGTCGCGGTTCCATTGGTCAGCGGAATCATGCGCGCTTGATGCCCCATTTCCGACAGAATCGCGACGACGCCTGGAGCCTGCACGATTTGATAGAAGTTGTTGTAATTTCCCGGAAGGAACGGCGGACCCGATTGTGAGAATACCAAGCAGCGATCTGGCAACATGCGTGTCTCGGGACCATCATTGGCATGCTGGACAAGCCAAGCGTGCATTTCCAGGTATTTCTTTGCGGCGGCGGGCGTCATAGCGGGGAACCGGCCATTTGGAGGATCGATCAGCCGGGACGTGCGCCGGTCGCTGGCCAAGTGCGCGCCGCGATCAAACCAACCGTCGTTGTAGGCGCGGCCGAGATCGGCCTCGGCCGAACCATCGCGGCGGTCGCGATCGAGGTCATGCGCGCGCTTCTTTTCATACGCCGCGATCTCGTCGGGCGTATAGAATTCTTTGTTGCCGAGCTCCACCGGACGCTCCAGCGGAGTCATGCTGGCCGCATCCCAGACGCCACCGAGATCCGGCTGCCCATCGGGCGTACGCGGCGCGGTCCATTTCTTGGCGGCAGATGTGCTCGTCGACGATGCCTGGGCGAAAACAGCAGTAACGGAAACCAGTGCCAGCGCGGCTGGCAACAAAAGAGAAAACAAACCGCGATAAGTCATCGGGGCCTCTCGTTCATTGGATATTCTACTGCGCTGTGCTCAGTAACGTGGGGCGGCGTAAGCCGGAGTGCTTGTGAAAAAGCTCGTGTGGCCTAGGCGGCGCATCCGGTTTTGCAGAATTGTCGCAGCTGAGAGTTGCTCGTGCTCAACGGGCATGGCTGCGTTTTCCAGCCGGCGAAGTCTGTGGATGATCGCCCTCATGCAACGCTGCCGTTCATACAAGCTCGATGGCGATTTCTGGTACAGCCTCGCCGCGCTTTACTGCACTTCGGTTCGAGGTATGCAGCAGATCGACGAGTCCGAAGCCACTGTTGCGGAGTAACCCGGTTTTATCGAGGCTATCAGCTATGCTTTCTCCGCGGGTCCAAGTTCCTGCCCTGCCCGCATCACGATCAGAAGGTATCTCGGCCCGCTGCGCGCAAGCCCGAGCCGATTCTCCAACCTGCTGAGCCGGCTGTCGATGGCCTTCATCGCCGTGGGGCTCCAGTCGCGGCTTGTTCCAAAGCCGTCACGCGCGCTTCGATTTCTTCGATCTCAATCGCCTCGGCAGCATGAGCCAGGACGCACTCAACGGTGCGAACCTTCGGTGACGCTGGCGTGCTCGCGTTAACCATGACTTTGAGCAGGGTGGAGGCGGCAGCGCTAGATCCGTGCTGGAGCCGGGCGCTGGCTTGGCTGAATGCCTTGCGCCTGGCGGAACGGTAGACCCTGTCAAAGTCGGCTTCGCCGAGCCAGCGGTAGAGGGTACGTGGCGGCGTATTGCAGGTGCGGGCCGCTTCTTCGACGCTCCGCGTGGAAAGTAGCGCGACAATCGCTCTTCTTGCTTGCGGGTCAATTTTCGCTCAGAGTCTGCCAGGGAGTGCCAAATCGTGCCATTGCTGCCGGGCGGGCCCAAGCATCGAGGGGATGGCTCCGCCCATTGATATAATTGACACGGCTTAAGGAGGTCCGTCGTATGTGGCGTTTGGTCCTTGCGAGCCTGACTGTCGCGGTGGCGGCTGCCGCTACGACGGCGCAAACCCCTGTTACTTTCACCAAAGACGTACTTCCGATCCTGCAGAAGAACTGTCAAAGCTGTCACCGGCCGGGACAGGTTGCTCCGATGTCCCTGATCAGTTACAAGGAGACGCGTCCCTGGGCCAAGGCCATCAAGGCCGTTGTGGTTCTGAGGAAGATGCCGCCTTGGTTTGCCGACCCCCAGTATGGCCATTTCACCAATGATCGTTCGCTCTCGCAGCGCGATATTGAAACAATTGTGAAGTGGGTTGATAGCGGTGCGATCGAAGGGGATCCGAACGCGGCGCCGGCTTCTATTGCCTGGCCGAACGATGGATGGAGCATCCAGCCGGAAGTCGTGATGGACTTGCCGCCACACGACGTACCAGCGAAAGGGATTCTGGAGTGGGAGCTAATTGCGTTCCCGGCTCCTTTCAAAGTCGATACGTGGCTCACTTCGATCGAGATCCTGCCAGGCGACCCCGCTGTGGTACATCACATATGCCTCAGCTTCGAAAAACATAAACCCGGCACGGTGTACAACCGGTACGAGTGGGTGCAGGTGCCGCGTGATGCGACGGGCAATCCGACGCCCGGAAACAGCGGTTTTGCGGATCTGCCGAACATGGTGACCGCGATGCGTGACGTGGGCAGCAGCGAAGTGAAACTCAAACCAGGGCCTCCCGCGCTGCGGCAGAGAAATGATTTTTGCTACATCCCCGGCAATAACTACGACGATTACCGCCGTTGGAACGCCGGCAAGATGGTTCCTGCCGGCTCAGACATCATTATGAGCCTGCATTACACCACGAATGGCAAGGCAACCGTGGACCGGACCCGGGTTGGATTCACCGTGGCGAAGACGCCGCCACCAAAACAGTTCATCGTTCAGGGCGCGGGGGAGGACACACCGGTCATCGCACCAAGCGTGGCCAGCGCCCGGGCTCAGTTTGCCACTGCATACAACCCAGATTTCGCGATTCCACCGAATGATCCTAACTACCTGGCGCCGCCCATGGACATTGTGTTTCTGAAGGATGTTGAGATTGTCAGTTTGCGGCCGCACGCGCACGTGCGCGGCAAGAGCGCGCAGTACAAAATAACGTATCCGGGTGGGCGGGAAGAAATCGTGCTGAATGTCCCACACTACGATTTCAACTGGCAGCTCTCTTACGAAACGGCCCTCAGATTACCGAAGGGCTCCCGCCTGCACTTCGAATTTCGCTACGACAACTCGGCAAACAACCAAAACAATCCCGCACCGGACCGGTGGGTGTACCAAGGGTTCCAGAGCTGGGAAGAGATGATGGCGCCGAACCTGGGGTTCATTGTCGACCGCAGTGCGGACATCGCGGGGTTGATGTCGATAACGAATTAGTCCTAAAGCCGAAGTGCAATTTCATTTGTTCTTAGGGTGAATCTTTTGCAGCGGTCAGGCGCCGGAATTTCATGGACGATGCGACAGGGAGGGCAGATGCATAAACTCGTAGGAATCCTGTGCGTGATGAGCTTTTCCCTCGCAGCACAGTGGCCGAACCACCCAACTCCAGGAATGCCCCGAACTCCCGACGGTAAGCTCGACCTCTCGGCGCCTGCCCCGCGATTGGCGAATGGCAAGCCGGACATGTCCGGAGTCTGGCGGGTAAAGCAGTCTAGCTATCTGACCTACGTCACCTCGGACCTCAAGCCAGAGGAGATCCGGCCTTGGGCCGCCGCCCTGTACAAACAGCGCGCCGACGAATATCGCAAGGACTCCGATGGGATCGCCTGTCTCCCGCCCGGTCCGAAAGCCGGCATTTCGGGACTTGGCTTTCCCATGAAGATCGTGGAAACAGCGAATTTGATGGTGGTGCTCTACGAATATGAGACCATTTATCGCCAGATTTTTACCGATGGCCGTGAGCTGCCGGAAGATCCGAACCCCACCTGGATGGGCTACTCGATCGGACACTGGGACGGAGATACCTTGGTAGTCACCACGGCTGGCTTCAATGACCGGACGACGCTCGATCTAGGAGGGCATCCCCACACCGAAGCTTTGCGCGTAACGGAGCGCTTCCATCGCCGCGATGCCGGCCATATCGATCTCCTCGTAACGCTCGACGATCCTAAGGCATACACCCGGTCATGGACGCTTCCTGTCGAGCTCGATTTGATGCCGGATGGGGAACTGATCGAATATGTCTGTGAGAACGAGCGCGATGCGCGACATCTGGTCGGCAAGGGCGGAGAGGAGTTCCACGTTCCGGCTGAGGTCCTGGCTCAATACGCCGGACAGTACGGAACACCTGCATCTCCCGCCGAGATAGTTGTCTCATTGCAAGCAGGCCGCTTTACAATCAATACCAGCGGAGCTGGAAACATCCCGCTTATCGCGCACTCGGAAACGAGCTTCACCATGGAAGGTACCGGCGTGGAGTTCGTCAAGGATTCAAAAGGCGCGGTCACCGCGATGATCCAGCACTGGGTTGAAGGCGATCGGTACTTCGCCCGCACGAAATAGTTTTGATAAATTCGGTGAGCTCAAAACTGGTATTCCATGCATCATCCAGGAGTTAGCCAGCGTGGCGCCGGTCTTACCATGCTAAGCTCCAGAACAACCGAGAGTTATTCTACGGGCGCAAGCCCCAGCAGCTTCGCCGGATTCGTCCTCGACATCTGCGCGACCTCGGCGTCTGAAAATCCCTGGGCCTTCAGCGTCCGGTACAGCTCCAGAAGCCCATCGGGATGCAAGGGATTATTGGGCTGCCCGAGATCGCTCGAAATCACCACCCATTGCGGAGTCGCCGCGCGAATCGCCTGGATCCAACGCGCGAGCCCGGTGCCTTGCGCTCCTGACCACACGAATTCCAAGTACGCCCCCAGTTGCGTGGGCTGTTTCAGCTGCTCGATGGAAAGGCCAGGATATTGGCTGATCGCATGCGTCACCAGCATGTTGCGCACGCCCTGGCGTTTCCCTTCGCCCAGCACCATAAGCACTTCGGCCGGTGAGATATGGCCCGTTTCCAGCACCATGTTGTTTCTCGCGATGATCTGTCGTCATCCAGACGGAGCGGCGGACGCGCGTACCGAGCACTTCGACGACATGGCGAGAAACCAGCCAAGCGGATCGGTGTTAGCGCCATTCCATTCGTCCGGGTTGTAATGCCGCTGAGCAACCCGGCTCGGATGTTCCGCTTCGCGAAAGTGCGGGAAGTGACCATTAAACCTCGGCTCACGCCAAAGCCAGTTCGTTAGAATCGTACTTCTATGCATTTGGCTCCAGGAACCCGCTTAGGGCCTTACGAAATCATGGCCGTAATTGGCGCCGGAGGCATGGGCGAAGTCTACCGCGCCCAGGACTGCAACCTAAAGCGGGACGTCGCGTTAAAAGTATTGCCAGATTCGCTGGCACTTGACCCGGAGCGGTTATCGCGCTTCCGGCGCGAAGCCGAGGTGTTGGCTGTGCTGAACCACCCCAACATACTCGCCATCTATGATGTGAGCCGCCAAGATGGCTGGTCCTTTCTGGTCTCAGAGTTGGTCCCTGGTAAAACCCTGCGCACCGTAATCGCGCAGGGCCCTCTGCCACCACGCCGAGCCATGGCGATTGGCGCGGAGGTTGCTGAAGGACTTGCTGCCGCCCATGCTGCTGGCGTTGTGCATCGCGACCTGAAACCCGAGAATATCATTTGCACGCCGGACGGTCGAGTCAAGATTCTCGACTTTGGCATTGCGAAGTATTCCAAAGCGCAAGTCCCCACGCAAAAGGATGCAACCCGCGAGCTGTCGACTCCGACGCAGCCTGGCGCGGTAATGGGTACTCCGGGATATATGTCACCGGAGCAGATACGCGGCGAAACGGTGGATCACCGCACCGACATCTTCAGCCTCGGCGTCATTCTTTATGAGATGCTGGCTGGCCAGCGTGCGTTCAGCACCCAGTCATCGGCTGATGTGATGACCGCAACCCTGAGAGACGACCCACCCGTATTGCCTACAAGCCTTCCGCCCGAGGTACGCCGGATCGTTGACCGGTGTCTCGCAAAAGATCCGGCGCGACGCTACCAGAGCGCCGCCGATCTAGCTTTTGCCCTCCAACCCGCTGCTACCAGCGCTTCCACCGGCGAGGCGCGTTCGTCTAAAGTGAGCCAGCAGTTTGTGAAGATTGCCGCGGCGGCGGGGCTCCTGACTCTCGCGGTCGTGGGAGGTTGGTTTTGGCGAAGCTTTTCGCGAGCGCCTGTACATCTCGCTTTTCAACGACTCACCTTTCGCGACGGTTACATTGACCGCGCACTGTTTCAACCTGACGGCGCCGAGTTTACTTATACGGCGAAATTGTCAGGCGAGCCGCTACAGACCTTTTCTGGGCGCATTGGTGATCCCCAGATCCGCGAGATCCCGCTTGCTCCTGGAGCTCGCCTTACTGCTCTCTCCCCTTCTGGCGAACTTGCCATCGGCATTTCCTCGGATGATCTTGTTGGGACGCTAGGGCAGCCGATGCTGCTTGCTCGTGCACCCTCCGAAGGCGGCCCTCATCGTGAAATCGCGGACAGAATTGTGACTGCCGACTGGGCGCCGGATGGTTCCAGCATGGCTTTGGTGCGCCGCATGGATCGCGCCGACCGGGTAGAATATCCGATCGGCCACAAGCTGTTCGAAAGCTCCGATTTCCAGCCGTCCTTCATTCGCATTTCACGAGACGGGAAGC
>JASIGB010000999.1:0-3087 GCA_030045355.1 Bryobacteraceae bacterium | reverse complement strand
AGATCGGGCGGCAGACGCGACGCGCCATGTTTTTCCGTTAGGTGCGTGCGCAGCGTGAAGAGGCTCACCGGAAAACGGAAGCACATGCCGGTCCAGTGCTCGCCCGCGCCGCCCACGCCGGTTCCGGGATGAAAGGAGCCGTACTGCCGGATGGGGACTCCGCGGTCGCGCATCGAGTGGCGGTGCACGACGGTCTCCTCAGCGATATTCTGCATCATGCGCAGCCGGATGTTATAGTCGAGCTCGTCCATGTCCATGGCGTAATCGGCCAGGCCGCGCGGCTTTCCGCGCTCCAGCGCCACCACGTTGACCGAAGTGCGCGTGACGAGTTCCTTGGCCATGGCGAGGCCGGTCCATCCGCCGCCTACAATGGCGACATCCACGGGTTTGAGGTTGGTCATAAAGGGCCGTAAGCCTTAGCTATAGAGGCTATTGCGATTCGCCGGGCGCGTCAAGTGCGGGTGCGCTTGACGCTCTCCCCCGCTCCCAAGATAGAGCGCATAGTACGGTAATATGTTCCATTTCCACTCGAAATTTCGTCTAATGGTTTAGGGTGATTTGGCCATGATGAGTCGAATTCTTCTCTCCACCGCCTGCGTGTCTTTTCTGGCAGCGGCGTTGCCAGCACAAGACAATCCTCCGCCTGCCGCCAGTCTGGACCTCACCGGATTCCATGGTGGCCGCGGCGTGTACTACCGCTCCAGCACCGATTGGGTTGCGCTCTCCTCCACGGTCCTGATGCCGTTTTGGGATGGGCGCCCGCTGGGGATGACGATCCTCAACGTTGGCTCCGACCGCGCCATTTCCGAAATTCCCGGTCCCCATTCCACCATCCAGATCGCGAATGACGCGCGCCCGACCTTCTACCTCCATGGCGTCAATGCTTCCGACCTCTACCTGGTCCGCGCTGTCTCCAAGGAGGATTTTCGCGAGCTGCGCATGCCGGTGAACCGCCATTTCCGCAAGTGGGCCCACTTCCGGGCTGAAGATGTGGCCGAGGTCGCGGTGGTCGGTGTGAATGGCGACATCGTGGCCATCCAACCCACCTCAGCTTTGAAGCCCGGCGAATACGCCATCGCCACGGCCTTCGAGCCCGGCGAATACTGGGTGCGGCTGGGTTTCGATTTCGGCATCCTGGGCGACGTCCGGCAATAAATTTATCGCCAACGCGGTGCAGTTTCCGGCGGTGCGGTAGGTAGCCTCGTAAGCCGGGCTGTGTCCAGGAAAACGAAAGCGCCGGGAACCTTTTTCTCCTATGTGCGTATTAGCCGGATATGCGGCTCAGCCATGTTCTCCGGCGCCTTGCGAGGACGCCTTCGTTTACGGCAATCGTCGCCTTGACCCTGGCTGTGGGGATGGGGGCCAACAGCGCCATCTTCAGTGTGATCAACGGCATCCTTTTGAAGCCGCTGCCCTACCCGCAAGCCGATCAGCTGGTCACCGTGAACCACGCGGCTCCCGGAGTAAACCTGCCCGAAGCCGGCTCGGCGCCGTTTCTTTATTTCACGTATCGCGAGCAAGGACGATCCTTCCAAGACACCGGCCTGTTTGACTGGACCAGGCGGACGGTCACGGGACTTGCGGAGCCCGAAACGGCGCAGTCTCTCGACGTGACCGCTCAAGTTCTGCCGATTCTCGAGGTGCAGCCGGTTTTGGGGCGATGGTTTTCTGAAAAAGATGACGCACCCGGAAGTGCGCCGACCGCGATTCTGACCTACGGATGGTGGCAGGCGCGGTTCGGAGGCGACCGCAGTGTGATCGGGCGCGGCATCGTCGTCGACGGCGTGGTGCGTGAAGTGATCGGCGTGATGCCGGCGAATTTCCGCTTCCTGGATCAGGATGCGGACTTCCTGCTGCCGCTCCAGCTCAATCGCAACACGACGATTCTCGGCGATGTCGCATACAACGGAATTGCCCGCCTGAAATCCGGCGTGAGTCTCGAGCAAGCCAGAGCCGACGTGGCGCGCATGATTCCAATTGCGCTGCACAGCTTTCCTCCGCAGCCCGGTCTGACGGTGAAGGCGTTTGAGGATGTCCGCTTCCAGCCGCGGATGGAGCCGCTCAAGCAGAGCCTGGTCGGCGATCTCTCCAAGACCCTGTGGGTCCTGATGGGAACCATCGGAATCGTGCTGCTGATCGCGTGCGCGAATGTCGCAAATCTGCTGCTGGTCCGGGCCGAAGGGCGGCAACAGGAACTGGCGATTCGTGCGGCGTTGGGCGCCGGATGGCGCGATATCGCGCGGGAGCTGCTCGGAGAGAGCATCGCACTCGGACTGCTCGGGGGCGCGCTGGGCCTGGGGATCGCTTACGGCGCGATTCGAGCGTTGATCGCAATGGCTCCGGCGCAATTGCCCCGGTTGCACGAGATTACGATCGATCCGGCCGTGATCCTGTTCACGCTGCTGACTGCGCTCGCGACCGGCGTCGTGTTCGGCGCGATTCCGGTGATCAAATACGCCGGCCCCAGGATTTCACAAGCGCTCCATGCCGGCGGACGAACGTCCTCGGCGGGCAGAGACCGGCAACGGGCACGCAGCGTTCTGGTTGTGGTGCAGGTGGCGCTGGCGGTGGTGTTACTGGTCAGCTCTGGACTGATGATCCGCACGTTTCAGGCGCTGCGGCGCGTGGACCCGGGATTCCATCCCAAAGACGCCCTGACGATGCGCATCTCGATTCCGGAGACGCAGGTCAAGGATCCTGTTGCGACGATGCGGTTGGAGCAAGGCATCCTGGACAGAATCCGGAAGATTCCCGGAGTCGTGTCGGCCGGGATCACGGATTTTATCCCTACCGACCCGGACGGCAATTACGACCAGGTCTACGTCCGGGGCGTGGTGTATGAAAAAGTGCCGCCGTTGCGGCGGATGAAATTCGTGTCACCGGGCATCTTTGAGGCGATGGGCAATCGAGTGGTGGCAGGCCGCGAATTCACCTGGGCCGATTCCTATGAGCATCGGCATGTGGCAATCATTTCCGAGAACCTGGCGAGCGAATTATGGGGCGATGCTCAGCACGCGCTCGGAAAACAAATTTCCGCCAACCTAAAGGACCCCTGGCGCCAGGTGGTTGGAGTGGTCGCTGATGAGC
>JASIGB010000998.1:0-3436 GCA_030045355.1 Bryobacteraceae bacterium | reverse complement strand
TTCGTGCGCGCGGATGTCACTTCCGCGGTCCCGCTGAATGCGGGCCAGAGCGCGGGCCTGGAATCGGAATTATCGAAGCTCACCGGCAAACGCGTGCGCCTGCGATTTGACCTGGATCCGTCGCTGGTCGGAGGCTTGGTGGCACGCATCGGTTCGACTGTCTATGATGGGTCGGTCCGCGGGGAGCTGCGGGAGTTGGGGAGAAAGCTGGCCGGACAAGCTTCTGCGTAATGCGGCCGAATATAGCGGTAGATTTTTGGGGGCTGATTTTTTAGGGATGACTTATGGCTCAGATCCACGCTGATGAAATCGCGCGCTTGCTGCGCGGTGAAATTGAGCATTACGACCAGGCGGTCAGTGTTTCCGAAACCGGATCGGTGATCTCGGTGGGCGACGGCATTGCGCGCGTCTATGGGCTGGAAAACGTGATGGCGGGCGAAATGGTAGAGTTCCCGCACGGTGTCACCGGCATCGCGCTCAACCTGGAAGAGGACCAGGTGGGAACGGTGCTGCTCGGCGAGTACCAGGAAATCCGCGAGGGCGACGAAGTGCGCCGCACCGGAAAGATCATGTCCGTGCCGGTGGGGGAGGCGCTCATTGGCCGCGTGGTGAACGCGCTGGGCGAACCCATCGACGGCAAAGGCCCGATTTCGACCAGCACCACGCTGCCGGTGGAGCGCATCGCTCCCGGCGTTATCGACCGGCGTGGTGTGAAGGAGCCGCTGCAAACCGGCATCAAGGCGATTGACTCCATGATTCCGATCGGCCGCGGACAGCGCGAGCTGATCATCGGCGACCGTCAGACCGGCAAGACCGCCGTCGCGCTGGACACTATCATCAATCAAAAGGGCGGCGACGTGATTTGCATCTACGTCGCCATCGGCCAGAAGCGCTCAACAGTGGCGCAAGTGGTGAAAACGCTCGAAGACTACGGCGCCATGGATTATACGGTGGTGGTGGCAGCCACGGCCTCCGATCCCGCGCCCATGCAATATATCGCCCCGTACGCCGGATGCGCCATGGGCGAGTATTTCCGCGATACCAAGCGCCACGCCTTGTGCATTTACGACGATCTGTCCAAGCACGCCGCGGCGTATCGCGAGATTTCGCTGCTGCTGCGCCGTCCGCCGGGACGCGAAGCCTATCCCGGAGATGTGTTCTATCTCCACAGCCGCCTGCTTGAGCGCGCGGCCAAATTGAATGACGAGCATGGCGGGGGTTCCCTCACCGCGCTCCCCATCATCGAAACGCAAGCCGGCGACATTTCAGCTTATATTCCCACCAACGTGATTTCGATCACCGACGGCCAGATCTTCCTGCTCGCCGACCTGTTCAATTCCAACCAGCGCCCGGCCATTGACGTCGGCCTGTCGGTGAGCCGCGTGGGCGGCAGCGCGCAGGTGAAAGCTATGCGGCAGGTGGCCGGTTCGCTGCGCTTGGATCTGGCGCAGTACCGCGAGCTCGCGGCGTTCGCGCTGTTCGGCTCCGAGCTCGACAAGGCCTCGCAGCAGCAGTTGAATCGCGGCAAGCGGCTCATGGAAATTTTGAAGCAGCCGCAGTACCAGCCGGTGCCGGTGGAAAAGCAGGTGATTATCATCTATGCCGGCACGCAGGGCATGCTGGACGATCTGGCCGTGGAGCACGTTCGTCCGTTCGAGGCCGAGTTGAATCGTTTCCTCGATTCCTCGCAACCCGGGTTGCTCCAGGAGATCCGCGAAAAGAAAGCCCTGGACGATCAGATCAAGAACAAGCTCAACGCGGCGATCAAGGAGTTCAAGGAGCGCTTCGTCTCGCAGCACAAGGAAGCGCTGGTCACCGCTTAAGGGGCGCTCAAGAAAAGCCCATGCCCAGCCTGATCGATTTACGCCGGCGCATCCGCTCGGTGAAAAACACGCAGCAGATCACCAAAGCCATGAAGGTGGTCTCGGCGGCGAAGCTGCGCCGCGCGCAGGATCGCGTGCTGGCGGCACGGCCGTACGCGCAAATCATCCGGCGCATGCTGGTGAACGTGGCGCAGGCAGTGGCCGAGCACAATACGGGCGAGGGAGTGGATTTGCTGGCGCGGCGCGAGGAGAAGCGCATTCTGCTTCTGGTGATCACCGCGGACCGCGGCCTGGCCGGCGCCTTCAATTCCAACGTCATCCGACTGGCGCAAAAATTCATCGCCGAACACCGCGACGCTGAAGTCCGTCTGGAGTTGATCGGGCGCAAGGGCCGCGATTTCTTCAAACGGCGGCGCGCCAACATCAGCGGCGAATACACCACGCTGTTTCAAAAGGCGCCGCGCTATGAGGACGCCCTCGAGATCGCCCGCAAAGTGACGGACATGTTCCGCAAGGCCGAGATCGACGCGGTGTACGTGGTGGTGAACAATTTCAAGAGCCTGATGGCGTCGCAGCTGGTCACCACGCGTCTGCTGCCCATGGGGCTTCCGGAAAAGCAGGAGCAGATCGACTACATTTACGAGCAGCGGCCCGAGGAACTGTTTTCGGCGCTGCTGCCGCGCTACATCGAATCGCAGGTATATCGCGCGATGCTCGAATCCGACGCGGCGCAGCACGCCGCGCGCATGACCGCGATGGAAGCGGCAAGCTCCAACGCCGCCGACGTCATCAGTTCGCTGACGCTGAACATGAACCGTGTCCGGCAGGCCAGCATTACGCGAGAGATTATCGAAATTGTGAGCGGCGCAGCGGCTCTAGATTAGAGCCGCGGCGTCCAACGGAGAGGTAACTTATGGCAACAACAACAGCGGCGCAGGTAGAAGGCAAGGTCATCCAGGTAGCCGGACCCGCCGTCGACATTCAATTTCCCGAGAACCAGATTCCCGTCATCAATACGGCGGTACACATTACCAGCGAAGGCTTCGACACGCCCATTCCCGTGGACGTGATGGCCGAGGTCGCGCAGCACATCGGCGAGGGCCGCGTGCGCTCCATCGCGCTGCAGCCCACCGACGGCATGGTGCGCGGCATGAAAGCCGTGAGCCTGGGCCATGGCATCGAAGTGCCGGTGGGCAACCAGACGCTGGGCCGCGTGATGAACGTCATCGGACAGCCGGTGGACAACATGGGCCCCATCGAGACCAAAGAGCATTGGTCCATTCACCGCCAGGCGCCGCCCTTTGAAGAGCAGGCCACCGAGCTGCAGATGTTCGAAACCGGCATCAAGGTGATTGACCTGCTGGAGCCCTACCTGCGCGGCGGGAAAATCGGGCTGTTCGGCGGCGCGGGTGTGGGCAAAACGATCGTCATCATGGAGTTGATCAACAACATCGCTCTCAAGCATGGCGGCGTGTCGGTGTTTTCCGGCGTGGGCGAGCGCACGCGCGAAGGCAACGACCTGTGGCAAGAAATGCAGGACTCGGGCGTGCTGAATCCGCACGACTACACGAAGTCCAAAGTTGCCTTGATCTATGGGCAGATGACGGAACCGC